>NZ_JBFTLQ010000026.1:0-150222 GCF_056396525.1 Cupriavidus sp. 05T41 | reverse complement strand
CCATGGCGCGGCAGACTTCGAGAAAATCCGTGCCCGGCTCCAGCCCCTTGGCGGCAGCGCCGAAGATCTCCTCCATGCGCCCGTTGGCCAGGACCAGCCTGCCGTCCGGATCGAACATGCAAAGGCCTTGCGACATGTTCTCGAGCGCCAGGTCCAGCTTGCGCGCGACCGCGGCGGTGCGCTCGGCATCGGCMTTCTGCTGCGTGATGTCGCGCGTGATCTTGGCGTAGCCGAGCAGCCTGCCGGTGCGGTCGTGGATGGGGGTGACCAGCACGTGCGCCCAGAAACGGGTACCGTCCTTGCGCACGCGCCAGCCGCCGGCGGCCTCGAAGCGGCCCAGCTCGCGCGCCTGCCGCAGCGCCTGCTCGGGGTGCCCGGCGGCACGGTCTTCGGGCGTGTAGAAACACGAGAAATGCTTGCCCAGGATCTCGTCGCGCGTATATCCCTTGGCCCGCTGCGCACCCGCATTCCAGCTGCTCACGCTTCCCGACGGATMGAGCGCGTAGATCGCGTAGTCGGTCACGCCCAGGATCAGCAAGCGAAAGAGTTCGGTCTCGGCTGGCGGACCTTGGATATGCGGCATGGATGGTGTCGGCCTTGTTTTATATGCCGCCCGGCCACGCGCTCATCCCTGTCGGGAGAGCCCCTTGCGCGCGCAGGCGTGCAGACGCGCCAGCGCTACTTTGCGCTGKAACGTCTACCGCTATAACGGCAACGGGGCGCTGAAATTTACCCTTGGCCGGGCCACGCCTTTTCGGATAACGAGGAAGACCCTCGGAGGCTAGGAGGCGGCCGGATACGCAATGGATGCGCAATCGGTTCGCGGCGCGAAAAACAAGCCGCAAAAAAATTCGGCGTGCCGGTAGGGGCACGCCGTCGGGCTGCAACGCGCCAGCGCTGCGATGGTACGACTACAACTGTCGTCAATTCTGTCAGGCGGGGAGCGTCTGTGCCGCCAGGGTGGCCATCGAGCCACTGGCAACGCAGACCAGGACCCAGCCTGCCAGCAGACGGAAACTCTGCCAACGGCTCATGATGCGCTCCTGGTATCCGCGCGCCGCCAATGCGGCGCGACGGGGTGAATCGATGATGATGGCAAGCCACGCCGGGCACGCTTGCGGGGCTCGCCATCAACTGCCTCAGGCGAGGGCGCCGTCGGTGTAGGGATCGGCACGGCCGCTGCGGGCGCCGTCGTAGAACGGATTGCGCTTGTCATTGCCGCGCGCGCCGTCCGTGTACGGGTCGAAGCTGCGGGCCGGGGCGGACGAAACGCCGCTGTGATCCAGGCCGGCTACCGTGCGATAGCCATCGGTGTACGGGTCGGTCTTGCCGACGCGGGCGCCATCCGTGTACGGGTCAACGCTGCGGGCCGGGGTCGACGAGACGCCGCTGCGGTCCAGGCCGGCGATGCGGGCACCATCGGTGAAGACGTCGAACTTGCCGATGCGGGCACCGTCGGTGAACGGATCAGCCTTGCCGGCACGCGCGCCTTCGCTGAAGGAATCGAACTTGCCGGTACGGGCGCCGTCGGTGTAGGCATCCCGCGCGCGGTAGTTGTAACCGTACTTGTCGGCGGGGACGGTACCGGCTTGCGCGGCGCCCGCGGCGAAAGCTGCGGCCAGGGTGGCGGCGGTGAGCAGGGACTTGGCAAGAAGCTTGGCGTTCATGATGTTCTCCAATCGAAGCGTGGGTCCGGGGGTCTGCACTGGCCGCGGGGACCTGGATTTGTTAAGGATGTCCTCTTTTTTGCTTTACCTACCACTAGGTAGAGAAACGGGGCAAAAAAAATGACTTCCGTCTTTGTTGCTGTTTGCTGCACTGGAACCGGTGCGGTGTGGGCTTTGCTTTCCTGCCCTTGCCGCATCKCTGCATCCATGGACCCAATAATATCTACCTGTAGATAGATAGTCAAGGGTTTTTACCTATCGTTCTACAAGATTCTTATAAGGTAGTGCAAGCACCACCCCGCAAGCCCGACCCGGATACGCCACGCAGCCCGGAGCCGGCCCGCGTGACACCGTTGCCCGGTCAGCGTAGCAACGGCGCGGCCACGGCCAGCGGCTTGCAGCAGGCTTGGCTGGCACAAGCTGCATCGCCGCGCGGCGCCCGGCAGGTGCGCGCCGACAGACATCGAAAGGACGGGGATTGCCGCAGCGCGGGATCGCGTGCAAACTCCCCGAGGCCGCGCGGCGGTGCCACCCGCGCGYGTAGTAGCTGCAGCACTCGCATCCATCCGCACCTGCCTTTCGGCGCGGTGCACTCGGGGAGCCAAAGATGAGCGCAGAGAATGCCGGCGGCAATATCGCCGCGAGCGGGCCGCAGCTGATGTCCCCGTCTGATCCTCCCGCCGAAGCGGAAACCGCGCCCGCGGCGTTCTCTCCGCTGGAAACGCGCCGCCACCAGATGTATCCGCAACTGGCCGCAGCCGAGATCGCGCGGCTCCATCGTTTMGGCACGGTGCGGAAATGGCGTGCCGGCGAATTCCTGTTCCGCCAGGGCGACGCGGGCCACGGCATGCTGGTGCTGCTGTGCGGGTGCGTGCGCGTGTCCCAGCGCGACGCGCTGGAGCGCACCTCCCTGATCGGCGAACACGGTGCCGGCCATTTCCTCGCGGAGGTCGGGCAGCTGGCCGGCGAACCCGCGCTGGTCGACGCCGAGGCGATCGATGATGTCGAAGCCATCGCGATTCCTCCCGAGCGGCTGCGTGCCCTGCTGGTGGCCGAGGCCGAGCTGGGCGAGCGCATCATGCGTGCGCTGATCCTGCGGCGCGTGGGCCTGATCGAACGCGGCAAGGGCCTGACCCTGCTGGGCCGCGGCAGCGAGCCGAAGGTCCTGCACCTGCAAGCCTTCCTGCGCCGCAACGGCTATCCACATACGGTGGTCGACGCCGATACCGATCCCGATGCCAGCGCCCTGCTCGAATTCAGCGCCGCCGTGCCCGGCGACTTTCCGCTGGTGATCTGTCCGGGCGGCCGGGTGCTGCGCGCTCCGGATACCGGCCAGCTTGCMAGCTGCCTCGGACTGCTGCCCGAATTCGATCCAGACCATATCTACGACGTGATCGTCGTCGGCGCCGGCCCAGCCGGGCTGGCGACCGCGGTGTATGCCGCATCGGAAGGGCTGTCCGTGGCGGTGTTCGACGCCCTCTTCCCGGGCGGCCAGGCCGGCGCCAGTTCGCGCATCGAGAACTATCTCGGCTTTCCCACCGGCATTTCCGGACAGGCGCTGGCCGGACGCGCGTTCGTGCAGGCGCAGAAATTMGGTGCGCACGTTGCGATCCCGCTACAGGTAGCGGCGCTGCATTGCGGAGAACATCCGCAGCGCATCGAACTGTGCGACGGACGCAAGATCCCGACGCGCACGGTGGTCATCGCCAGCGGCGCGGCCTATCGCCACCCGCCCATCGCATCGCTCGAACGCTTCGAAGGCCGCGKCGTCTACTATTGGGCCTCGCMGGTGGAAGCACGCCTGTGCAGTGGCGAAGAGGTGATGCTGGTCGGTGGCGGCAATTCCGCCGGGCAGGCAGCGGTCTTCCTCGCCGCGCATGCAAAGTGGGTGCATATCCTGATCCGCGGGCAAGGCCTGGAGGCCAGCATGTCGCGCTACCTGATCGAGCGCATCGCGGCCCAGCCCAATATCGAGCTGCATACGGGCACCGAGATTACGGCCCTGGCCGGAGAGGAGCACCTGGCCAGCGTCAGCTACCGCAAGCGCGATTCGGACCGCATCACCGAAGTGCCGATCCGCAACCTGTTCCTGTTCACCGGCGCCGATCCGAACACGGCATGGCTGCGCACGTGCAATGTGCGCGTGGACGGGAAGGGATTCGTCCTGACCGGCACCGACACGCCGCATGAAGGGATGGGCCCTGCCTCGGCGCTGGAGACCAGCGTGCCGGGAGTGTTCGCGATCGGTGATGTACGCTCTAACTCCACCAAGCGCGTGGCCGCCGCGGTGGGCGAAGGCGCGGCCGTGGTGGCGCAGATCCACGCCTACCTTGCAAAGCTGGAGCAGCCKGAGCCGGGCACGCTGGCGATGTAGGCCGCAGCGGCCGGGGCCGCGCCGGTGAGCCCATCGCCGGCCAACAAATCTACCCCAGCCGCAAGTCGTCCGCAATCGACCGTGTGGACGGCATGCGACAAAACCTAAAGTGCGCATTTCTTGACTATATTGGAAGCAATGGCAGGCGCTTCAATTCGAGGCCGTTTTTTGGGAGGTATGCCATGCGTTCACTTGCAGATATGTTTAGTCCGCCCACCCCGGAGAAAATCGCAGCAAGGGAATTGCAGCAAATGCGGCTAACGTTGTTCCAGGCCGAGCGTCGACTGCTGGAAGCGCAGATGCAGGTCGACTACTACCGCGACCTCGTCGCGTTCCTCGAAGATGTGTCCGCCACCGGCGTCGAAAACGTGGTGGACAAGCGGCGTGCTCCCCCCAGCGCGGAGCACGCGCAAGGCCCGCGCAGCGCGCCGGGTCTCGTCACCATACCCGCGGTGCCCTCCGCCGCCTGACACGCAAGGCGCGCCGTGTCTTGCCGTGGTACAGGCGCGCGCCGTCCGGCGCGCGGCTGTGTCGCGTGCCGCCATGAGATACTGTCCGCCTCGCGCGGCAAGCCCGCGCCATCGCCGGCGCGCGCGCATGCCGGCACGGCCCCGACAGGAATCCCCCCATGAGCGACATGAGCGAACTGCTGCCCTGCATTGAAATCGAAAGCGCCCCGGCGCCAACGTGGTCCGTGATCTGGATGCACGGCCTGGGTGCCGACGGCAACGATTTCGTGCCGGTAGTGCCGGAACTTGGCCTCGCGGCCGCCCCTGCCGTGCGCTTCGTCTTTCCCAACGCGCCGGCCATTCCCGTCACCTGCAACGGCGGCTATGTCATGCCCGCGTGGTACGACATCGCCTCGCTCGACGACGCGCGCAGCCACTGCGACGAGGCCGGCATCMGCGTCTCGCGCACGGCCATCCGCGCGCTGATCGCGCGCGAGAACCAGCGCGGCGTGCCCAGCCATCGCGTGGTGCTGGCGGGCTTCTCGCAAGGCGGCGCCATCGCCTACACCACGGGGCTCACGCATCCCGAGCCGCTGGGCGGCATCATCGCGCTGTCCACCTATATCCCCTCGCCGGCACTGCTGGCCGCGGAACTGAGCGAGGCCAACCGCGCCGCGCCGGTGTTCGCCGCGCATGGCAGCGAGGACGACGTGGTACCCGTGCAGCTCGGCATGCTGGCGCGCGACACGGCGCAGCAACTCGGCTGCCAGGTGGAATGGCACACCTACCGCATGCCGCATTCGGTCTGCATGGAAGAAATCGTGGCGATCGGCGCCTGGCTCAAGGCACGTTTCGCTGCCGCATCCGCCTGACCCATCCGCCTGGCGCATCCGCCTGGCGCATCGGCCCGGTGCGCCGGTCTTGCGCCCGGCCCCGAAGTCCGGGGGCGAACCCACAACGTGGTAGTCTCGCGCCCATTGCATTTTTTGCCTGCCCGATGAAAACCACGCCGCCCGGCGCCGCGCCGCTCCCCAGGATCGACTTCGATACGCGCAAGGCGCTGCTGTTCGCCCTCGCCGCCGAACGCTTGTCGGCCTTCTACGAACACCGCCAGTGGATGACCGATGCCCAGGGCGCGACCCTGGCCGGGCTGTGGCTGTCGCGCTCCAAGCTGCAGCTCGCGCTGGCCGAGCGCCGCCTGCTGTCCCAGCTGAGCGACGAATTCGCGCGCCAGCTTGCCGCCACGCTGTCGCGCGAGGCCGGCCTGTACGCAGCGCACGAGATGATGGAAGCGCTCGATCCCAACTACCAGTCCGCCTTCGCCCACGACATGCTCGACGAATGCGCACGCCTGCTCCACGACAACGGCGTCACCKACTGAGCCGCCGGCTCAGCGGCTGGCCACGCCGGCCGTCCGGCGGCCCTTGTCGAACTGCTCCACGTCGAGCCTGCGGAATACCAGCGCGGACATCAGCGTGATCATGCCAACGCTGAAGAACGCCAGCCGGTAGGCCGTGCCGGACATGCCCAGCTGCGCGGAGAACAGGCTCACGAGACCGCCGCCGATGGTCACGCCAAGGCCGATGGCCAGCATCTGCACCATCGAGAACAGACTGTTGCCGCTGCCCGCGTCTTCCACGCTCAAGCCCTTGAGCGTGACGCTGTTCATGGCGGCGAACTGCATGGAGTTGGTGGCKCCGAACAGGGCCAGCTGCGCGATCGAAAAGACCAGCGGCCAGCCTGGCGAGATCGCTGCGAACGAGGCAATCGAGCCGCCCACCAGGATGGTGTTGATGAGCAGGAAGTTGTCGTAACCGTAGCGCTTGACCAGCGGGACGATCGCGCGCTTGGCCACCACGCCGGCCAGCGCGGCCGGCAACAGCATCATGCCCGAATGCAGCGGCGAGTAGCCGAGCTGCAGTTGCAGCAGCAGCGGCATCAGGAACGGCACCGCCCCCGAGCCGATGCGGCATACCAGGTTGCCCGCCAGGCCCACGCTGAAATTGGGCTCGCGGAACAGCGCGARCCGKAACAGCGGATCGCGCCTGCGCCGGGCATATGGGATATAGAGCAGCGCCGACAGCAGGCTGAGCGCGAACAGGCTGCCGCTCCAGGCGGCGTGGCTGGCTTCGTGCGGCGCGTCCAGCGCCAGCGAGAACGCCACCATGCACAACGACAGCAAGCCGCAGCCGATGAAGTCGAACGCGGGCGGGCGCTCAAGCGCGTTGTCGGGCAGATAGCGCAGCACGGCCAGCAGGCCGATCGCGCCCACCGGTACGTTGATCAGGAAGATCCAGTGCCATGCCACGGTCTGCACGATCCAGCCGCCCAGCACCGGGCCGAAGATCGGCCCCACCTGCCCCGCGACCGAGACGAAGGCCAGCGCCGCGATGTACTGCTCGCCGGACACGCTGCGCAATACCKCCAGGCGTCCGATCGGCAGCAGCATCGAGCCGCCGATGCCCTGGACCACGCGGGCGATCACCAGCTGGTCCAGGCTTTGCGCGCCGGCACAGAACAGCGAGCCCAGCACGAAGATCAGGATCGCCGCGAAATACACGCGGCGCGTGCCGAAGCGGTCCGCCAGCCAGCCCGAGGCCGGCGTCAGCATGGCCATGGTCAGCGTGTAGGCCACCACCACCGGCCTCATGTCGAGGGGCGATTCGTTGAGGCTGCGCGCCATCGCGGGCAGCGCGGTGTTGACGATGGTGGTATCGAGCGTCTGCATGAAAAAGCCCGCGGCGACGATCCACAGCATGGCCGTATGCKATTTCTGCGAGGATTGATTGTTCATTCTGGTACATCTCACGGCAAGAACCGGCCTGGGCCGGCGTGGCATCCGGACGGATCACCCGGCAGGGACCCGTGCAAAGCGGCGGTGCCACGAATGCTGTCGATGTTAATGACTATGGTGCCAATCGGGAACCCCGCTGGACATATTGACTGTGATCGGAGAATCCGATGACAATGCGCGCATGCTCAATCCTGTCTGGGTCAAGACCTTCGCCACCGTGGCGGCCGCGCACAGCTTCACCGACGCGGGGCGCCAGCTCGGCCTGTCGCWGTCCAGCGTCAGCGACCATATCCGACGCCTGGAGCAGCACGTGGGGCGCCGGCTCTTTGTGCGCGACACCCATACMCTGACCATGACCGCCGACGGCGAGGCGCTGCTCGCACACGCCCGGCTGATCCTGGAGGCCATCGCACGCGCCGAATCCCAGTTCAACGCGCCGCGCCTGCAGGGGCGCGTGCGGCTGGGCACTTCSGACGACCTGGTGCTCGGCCCCATGCCCAATGTGCTGGCTGCGTTTCGCAATTCGCATCCGGACGTGGAACTCGAAATCACCATCGGCATGACCGGCAAGCTCTACGAGCTGATGGATGCCGGGGCGCTGGACCTGATGATCGGCAAGCGCCGCGAAGGCGACCGCCGCGGCACCCCGCTGTTCCGCGGCAAGCTGGAGTGGCTGGCGCGACCGGGCACGGTGGCCGACCTGAGACAGCCCCTGCCGCTGATCCTCGTGCCCGAGCCCAGTGTCACCCGCGCCATCGTGCTCGACACGCTGGCCAAGGCGGGCATGCGCTGGCAGATCGTCTGCACCAGCAGCAGTCACTCGGGGTGCATCGCCGCGGCGCGCGGCGGCCTCGGCATCACCGTCCGCGCGCAATACCTCTCCGGCCGCGGCCTGGTACCGCTGGTCAACAGCGAGGCCCTGCCCGCGCTGCCGGAGGTGGAGTTCATCTCGCTGCGCGCTGGGCGCCTGAGCCGCCCTGCCGAGACGCTGCTGCAACTGCTGCAAAAGAGCGATCTGCGCGGTTCCTGGCTGGACGAATAAGCGCCGCGCGCGCGCATTCACCGTGGCTGCTGTATCCGCTGTATCCGCTGTATCCCCCCTGCCTCAGGCGCGGGMGCCGTCCAGGTACGGGTCGAGCGCGCGGGCCGGCGGCGCCGACACGCCACGCGTGTCCATCCCGGCCAGCCTCTGCACGCGCTMGGAGAAAGGATCCGCACCGCGCGTGCGGGCGCCGTCGGCAAAGGCATCGATAGCGCGGCCCGGCTCGGCGGAAACCCCGCTGCGGTCCAGGCCGGCGATACGGGCGCCATCGGTATAGGGATCGGCCATGCGCGCGCCATCGCTGAACGGGTCGATGCGGCGCGCCGGATCGGCGGACGGACCGCTGCGGTCCAGGCCGGCGATGCGGGCGCCATCGGTGAACGCATCGAGCCTGCCACTACGCGCGCCATCGCTGAACATGTCGCGCGCGCCGGCCTGGCGCTGCGCCTGAACCTGGGGCGTGCCGGCGGCCCCGGACCCCCCKGAGACACCCGGGTTTCCGGCTGCCTGGGCGCTGCCCGCGGCGAATGCGGCGGCGGCAAGTACGGCAGCGGCGAAGAGCGACTTGGTGAGATTCGGGTGCATGGCTGTCTCCAACTTGGGGGGAATGAGCCCATTCGTCGCCCGTCATTGGCCGACCTTACAGCTTTTTTTCGTCGTCCCGCCTGCGCGAAGGCATGCCAGCCGACGCACCGCTTTGGCGCACGCCGTGCGCCTGATCCGCCCCCCGCCGAAAGGATGAATCCGGTCGAAGACATGAACCCGCCCTATCCGCCCGAATCCCGGGGCGATCTCAAACCTCCGGCCACTGTCGGGAAGCGCACTTTCCGTCCTTAATACATCAAGGGATCGAGCCCTGCCTGCATCGCGCACAGAACCGGGATAGCCGGACACACGGCACGCAGACCATTCGCCTTGGGGAGAAATGCATGACCGAAACGGAAATCGATAGAGAACTGGACCTGGCCGGCAATCATTTGCTGGCGGCGCTGCCTGCGCCCGAGCGGCGGCTGCTGGTGCCGCGCCTCGACAGGGTAAGACTGAGCGAAGGGCAGTTGCTCAGCGATTCCGGACAGCGCATCCTGCACCTGTATTTTCCGTGCACGGCCGTCATCTCGATGATGTCGCTGCAGGAAAGCGGCGCCAGCGTGGAACTGGCCTCGGTTGGCCGCGAAGGCCTGGTCGGCCTGCCGGCCCTCACCGGCGCCGAAACCATGCCCAACCGCATCGAGGTACGCCGCGGCGGCGGTGCGCTGCGCATAGGCGCGGCCGACCTGCGCGAGATCTACCCGCAACTGCCGGCACTGCAGGGCAAGGCGCTGCTGTATATGCAGGTGCTGCTGACGCAGGTAGCGCAAACCGCCGTCTGCATCCGGCATCACTCGCTGACCACGCAATTGTGCCGCTGGCTCCTGCTGGCCCTGGACCGCTCGCCCTGCAACGCGCTCAACTTTACCCAGCAGACCATCGCGGACATGCTCGGCGTGCGCCGCGAAGGTGTGACCGAAGCCGTGGGACGACTCGAGGCGCTACGCATGATCCGTCACAGCCGCGGCCAGATCACGGTGATCGACCGTGCCGGCCTGGAGGGTTTCTCCGGCGAGTCCTACCGCATCGTGCGCAACGAGTTCGACCGGCTGCTCAGTCCCGTGGCCGGCTAGCGCGGGAATCCGGCGCGTGCCGGCGGCGGCACGGCGCCAGGCAATCCTCCGCACCCCATTGCGCTTGCCGCACTGCAATAGCACACTGGCGTCTTCCGGGCCTCGTCACCGTCGCCCGCCCGAGTTCGCTCGCCGAAGACATTCCAGACATATGACGCAAAGCGCAGCACGGCCAGCCTCACCGCCGCCATCGTCTGCGGTGCCGGTCATCGACCGGCTCGGCACGGCGCATGCGAGCATCATGCGCATGCGCTGCGACCTGCCCGGCGGCCTGCCGCCGGCTCCCGCCATTGCGTCTCAGGATGCGTTTTCCGCCATCGTGCAACTGCRCCCGTTCGCMGCGCATACGCTGTGGCGCGACGGCAGGCAGGTATTTGCCGGCGGCCATGCCGCTGGCGCGCTGGCCATCACGGATCTGCGGCAAGGCTGGCGATGCCACCATCGCGCGTCTTTCGACAATGTGAGGATCCAGTTCAGCTGCGACGAACTGCAGGCCTTTGCACGCGAACACGGCGCGCGCGCATCGCTGTCCCTGCGCAACCCCGCGGGCGAGCACGATGCCGTGATCGAGTCGCTCGCGCGCGCGTTCCTGCCATCGCTGGAGGCGCCAGGACAGGCCTCGCAGCTCTTCCTGGATCAGTTGACGGGTGCCGTGCTTGCGCATCTGATCGCCCACTACGGCAGCGCCTCGGTGCATCTGCTGAAGACAGCGGCGCTGTCGCGCCGCCAGGAAGCGCTGGCCAAGGAATATCTGGTCGCCCACATGGGCGAAGACGTATCGATCGAGATGGTGGCCGCGCATTGCAATCTGTCGCGCAGTTATTTCATCAAGGCATTCAAGCAGAATACGGGAATTACGCCCTATCGCTGGCTATTGGAATATCGCATCGATCAAGCCAAGATACTGCTGCGCMAGGGAATATCCATCGCGGAAATCGCGGTGCGCTATGGATTTTCCGATCAAAGCCATTTCACGCGGGTATTCAGCGGGGTTGTCGGTGTTCCCCCGGCAAAATGGCGCAACCGGAACGACTTATAGTTCATTCATGATCATTCGCGGCACCCGCAAGGCCGCAATCGGATTGCACGGRCTGCCGGCACGAGCGCCGGCGGCGATGGCGCTCGGCATCCGCAGAGCGAAGGCCAGCGGCCGTTTGCCGTCCTGGCGCGGCGGCGCAGTGCTTGATTCATCAACATGGAGCGGGCGTACTTTTCGCTAATTTTCCGTCCTATCCTACAAGACGAGACCGGCGCAATCCGATAATATCGGTCTCGTTATTTCCTTGCCCTTGCATACATGGCAATTCCTCGCAATGGCTTCGGCAGGGCATCGAATATTTTCACCTTCCTTTTTTCTTTTTTGAAAATTCGCGCGACTTGCACTAGATTCGTTGAKG
Organism: Cupriavidus sp. 05T41; assembly: GCF_056396525.1. Taxonomy (NCBI): domain Bacteria; kingdom Pseudomonadati; phylum Pseudomonadota; class Betaproteobacteria; order Burkholderiales; family Burkholderiaceae; genus Cupriavidus; species Cupriavidus sp. 05T41. The sequence continues at coordinate 138,838 of NZ_JBFTLQ010000026.1, read as the reverse complement.
CATCGTTGCCGCCAGATTCGCCACGCCGCCCTGTGGAGAATGAAATGCTTGCCGTCATGTCAAGCATATTTATGCCGCACGCCGATATCGCCCCCGTGATTKACCTCGATGTCGTCGTCCGTGCCTGCCAGAACCCGCCCAGCCATGCAGCCTAACCGGAAATCGCCATGACCAATCCGAAGCTTGAAGTCCTGACCCCGCAGAACAGCCAGCTGATCATCATCGACCATCAGCMCCAGATGGCCTTCGGCGTGCAGTCCATGGACCGCCAGGCCTTGAAGAACAACGTGGTCGGCCTCGCCAAGGCCGCCAAGATCTTCAATATCCCCACCACCATCACCACGGTCGAGTCGGCATCGTTCTCCGGCTATACCTATCCGGAACTGCTCGATGTCTTCCCCGGGCAGAAGCTGCTCGAGCGCACCTCGATGAACTCCTGGGACGACCAGAAGGTGCGCGATGCGCTCAAGGCCAACGCACGCAAGAAGGTGGTCGTGGCCGGCCTCTGGACGGAAGTCTGCAACAACACCTTTGCCCTGTGCGCGATGGCCGAKGGCGACTATGAAATCTACATGGTGGCCGATGCCTCGGGCGGGACTTCCAAGGAAGCGCACGACTACGCCATGCAGCGCATGATCCAGGCCGGCGTGGTACCCATGACATGGCAGCAGGTGCTGCTCGAATGGCAGCGCGACTGGGCGCGCCGCGACACCTATGACGCTGTCATGGCACTGGTGAAGGAACACTCGGGCGCCTACGGCATGGGCGTCGACTACGCCTACACGATGGTCCACAAGGCAGCGCAACGCGCGGCCGGCAAGCACGAAGTACTGGCCCCCGTGCCCGCGAAGTAGAAGCCAGCGTGAGAGCGCCCGCGCGGCCACAACGGCCAGCGGGCCTCGCCGCACCCGCGCCAGGTTGCCTTTGCACMGCCGTCGTTGCGCCGTCGTTGCGCTGCCACKCGCGGCGCCATCCCGCAGGAGTTTTGCCATGAACGCACCGGCCACCCCGGAACTGATCCTCATCAACGGCAAGTTCGCCACGCTCGACCGCGCCAACCCGCAGGCCGAAGCCGTCGCCATCCGCGACGGCAGGTTCGCCGCGGTCGGCAGCAAGCAGGAGATCATGCAGCTGGCCGGGCCCGCCACGCAGGTGGTCGACCTGCAGGGCCGCCGCGCCATCCCCGGGCTGATCGACAGCCACATGCACATCATCCGCGGCGGCCTGAACTACAACATGGAGCTGCGCTGGGACGGCGTGCGCTCGCTGGCCGACGCCATGCGCATGCTCAAGGAGCAGGTCGCGCGCACGCCCGCGCCGCAATGGGTGCGCGTGGTGGGCGGCTTCACCGAGCACCAGTTCGCCGAGAAGCGCCTGCCCACCATCGAAGAACTCAACGCGGCCGCGCCGGACACGCCGGTCTTCATCCTGCACCTGTACGACCGCGCCATCCTCAACGGCGCCGCGCTGCGCACCGTGGGCTACACCAGGGACACCCCCAACCCGCCGGGCGGCGAGATCGTCCACGACAGCGCCGGCAACCCGACCGGACTGCTGCTGGCCAAGCCCAACGCGACGATCCTCTACGCCACGCTGGCCAAGGGCCCGAAGCTGCCGCCCGAGTACCAGAAAAACTCCACGCGCCACTTCATGCGCGAGGTCAACCGGCTTGGCGTGACCGGCGTGATCGATGCCGGTGGCGGCTACCAGAACTACCCCGAGGACTACAGCATCATCGAGGAACTGCACAAGGACGGGCAGCTGACGGTGCGCCTGGCCTACAACCTGTTCACGCAGAAGCCCAAGGAAGAACTGAGCGATTTCAGCACCTGGTCCAGGCAGGTCAGGCCGGGCCAGGGCGACGACCTGTACCGCCACAACGGCGCCGGCGAGATGCTGGTCTACACGGCGGCCGATTTCGAGGACTTCCGCGTCGAGCGGCCCGACATGCCGCCCTCGATGGAAGCTGATCTCGAACCGGTGATCCGCCTGCTGGCCGAGAACCGCTGGCCGTGGCGCTTGCATGCCACCTATGACGAAACCATCTCGCGCGCGCTCGACGTCTACGAAAAGGTCGCCCGGGACGTGCCCTTCGATGGCMTGCACTGGTTCTTCGATCATGCCGAGACCATCACCGACCGCAATATCGACCGCATCGCCGCGCTCGGCGGCGGCATTGCCGTGCAGCACCGCATGGCCTACCAGGGCGAGTATTTCGTGGAGCGCTATGGCGCGCGCGCGGCCGAAGCCACGCCGCCGATCAAGCGCATGCTCGAGCGCGGCGTCAAGGTGGGCGCCGGCACCGACGCCACGCGCGTGGCCTCGTACAACCCGTGGGTCTCCCTGTACTGGCTGACCACCGGCAAGACCGTGGGCGGCATGTCCCTGTACCCGCAGGCCAACCTGCTCGACCGCGACACCGCGCTGCGGCTGTGGACCGAGGCCAACACCTGGTTTTCGTCCGAGCAAGGCAAGAAGGGCGAGATCAAGGCGGGCCAGCTTGCCGACCTGGCGGTCCTGTCCGCGGACTACTTCGCCGTGCCCGGCGACGAGATCCAGGACATTACCTCGGTGCTGACGCTGCTCGGCGGCAAGGTGGTGTACGGCGACGGCGACTTCGGCAAGCTCGCGCCGGCGCTGCCGCCCGCGATGCCGGACTGGTCGCCGGCGCGCCACGGCAGCCGCTACCAGCCCCGCCCGGCGGCACGMCAGCAGGCGCTGAACACCGCCTGCGCCTGCGCCAGCACCTGTGGCGTGCACGGCCACGCGCACGCCAGGGCCTGGACTTCCGGCGTGCCAGCCACGGACGAAAGCGCGTTCTGGGGCGCGCTGGGTTGCTCGTGCTGGGCATTCTGATGCAGGGACCTGACGTGTTGCCGGATCGCGGAGGCCAGCCATGACCAAGACCACCTCCATGCCCGGGCAGCGCCCCGCCGGCGCGCGCGCGCGACTTGCCCCGCCCTGGGTACRCTGGCTCGCGCTGCTGGCGCTGTGCGCGGCCTACCTGCAGGGCGGCCTGGTCAAGCTGGCCGACTTCGCCGGCGCCATCGCCGAGATGCAGCACTTCGGCCTGGCGCCGGCGGCACCGCTGGCCGCCGCCACCATCGCGCTGGAGCTGGGCGCGTCGGTGCTGATCCTCAGCGGCCGTTTGCGCTGGCTCGGTGCCCTCGCACTGGCCGGCTTCACGCTGATGGCGAGCTTCCTCGCGAACCGCTTCTGGGATGCGCCGCCCAGCGAGCAGTTGATGATKGCCAACGCCTTCTTCGAGCATATCGGCCTGGCCGGCGGCTTCCTGCTGGTGGCCTKGGAAGACATCCGCCACGGCAGGCCCGTGCCGCGGTAAGGCCGCTGCTTTTCTTCCTACTACCCTGGAGCCATCGATKAAGCTCTATCTCGTCTCCCTCGCCGTCGGCATCCTCGTCGGCATCATCTACGCGCTGCTGCAGGTCCGCTMGCCCGCGCCGCCGGTGGTGGCCCTGATCGGCCTGCTCGGCATGCTGATCGGCGAACAGGTCGTGCCACCCATCAAGCGCATGATCGCCGGCGAGCCGGTCACGGTGGCATGGTTCAGTTCGGAGTGCGTGCCCAAKATCACGGGCACCCCGCCCAAGACGCTGGCCKAGAACCAGCCCGCGGCCGGGCAGGAGAAATAGGATGAGCGCCGGCGCAACACCCCGGTTCGGGGACCTCGCCGCAGGCACGCGTGGCTGCCTGCTTTCGTTCGTGGCGGGCTATGTCGACGTGGTGGGCTTTACCGCCCTGTTCGGGCTGTTCACCGCGCACGTGACCGGCAATTTCATCATGATCGGCGTGGAACTGACAGGCCATTCGAACGGGCTGATGACCAAGCTGCTCGCGCTGCCCACCTTCGTGGTCGCGGTCGGCGCCACGCGCTTGCTGGAACGCTGGCTGCAGGGCCGTCAGCAGCCGGTGGTCACCGTGCTGATTGCGCTCGAATGCGCCTTCCTGCTGCTGTTCATGGGCGCCGGGCTGGAGGCCCCCCACGCCGGCGCGGATGCGGCGCTGGGCACGGTGGCGGGGCTGCTTGCCGTGACCGCGATGGGCATACAGAACGCACTGTCGCGCACCGCGCTCGCCGACCTGGGCCCGACCACCATCATGACCGGCAACACCACGCAGATCGTGATCGACATGGTGGACCTGGCCGCGGCGACGCCAGAGCAGAAGAAAGCCATCCTGGCCCGCCTGCGCAAGATGGTCCCCGCCCTCGCCGGCTTTGCCGCCGGCGCCGTGCTGGGCGCGCTGGCCTTCACCGCCGTCAGCTTCTGGTGCGTGCTGCTGCCGGTGGCCTTGCTGGCAACGCTGTGCTGCCAGCCATGGCAGGCCAGGCTCGTGCGCGCCTAGCCCCCGCCATGGAAACTCCCGTGCGCGACATTGCGGCAAGACTGCGGCACGCCAGCCTCCTTGTCCTGCTMGGGCTGGCCTGCCCGGCAGCGTTTGCCCAGAGTACGGTCACCGTCTATGGCCGCCTGAACACGGCCCTCGAATACGCGCGCGCCAGCACCGCCACCGACGGCACCGCACTGGCAGCACCGCCCGCATGACCAACTACCGCTCGGTGTTCGGACTGCGTGGCGAAGAGCCCCTCGGCGGCGATTTCAAGGCGGTCTGGCAGATCGAGAGCAACCTGTCGGTCGACAACGGCCAGGGCGGTATCGCCGGGCGCAATTCGCGGGTAGGACTGGCAGGGCCATACGGCCTGGTCTTCATGGGCCACTGGCATACGCCCTATACCGAGTCGACCATGGGCTATGACCCCTACCACCCGCAGGCTTCGGCCAGCGCCTGGTAGGCGGTGGCAAGGTGGTATGGCGTGGTCGAAGGCATCTCGGCGCGTTCCACGGCGCCTGCCGGCGACAGGCATTCGTGCCAGCCGCCCGCATGCAGGAAACGCGCCGGGAAGGCCTGGAGCCATGCGCGCAGGAGCGCCAGCGCCGTGGCATCGCCGCGCACCGCCAGCGCCCGCGCGAACTCGGTCTGTGCCCAGATCCGCTGGGTCGCCTCGCGCGGCGAGCCATCCAGGCCGAGCGCGGCGGCCACGCCCATGGTTTGCTTGTCCACGCCATGCTGCAGGGCGAATCCGAACGCCCGCGCCATTGCATGCTCTAGCGCGGAGCCGCCGAACAAGTCCGGCGCCGATGCCAGCAGCGAGAACCACTCGAACTGGTGGCCCGGCTCCACGCGATTGTCCCCAGGCGCGGCCGCCCCGGCGATCTGCGCCGGCAACGGCAGCTCGGCGATGCAGCCGGTGGCCGGGTCGACGAACGCGGCCAGCACGGCCGCGGCAATTGCCTGCAGGCGCGTGGCGTAGAAGCTGTCGCCGGTCAGCGCGTGGGCCGCCAGGTAGGCTTCCGTGAGATGCATGATCGGGTTCTGCAGCGGTGTGCCGGCCGGGCTCAAATCCTGCGTCAGCGCAGCGTGATAAAGCCCGTGCCCGGTGGCGAAGCGCGCCTCGACCAGCTCGGTGGTCTCCTCCAGCAAGGCGCGCGCCTCGGCGCTGCCCGTGCGCTCGGCGTAGGCCGCGCAGGCGAACACCACGAAGGCGTGCGTGTACAGGTCCTTGGTGCCATCGAGCACACGCCCCTGCGCATCGATGCTGTAGACGACGCCGCCGTGCGCGCCATCGGCAAAGCAGCGGCGCAGCGACGAGAACAGCTGCCCGGCATGGGCAGCCCCGGCGGCGCTCGCATCTTGCGAGAACACGTAAAGCTGGCGTGCGCAGGCCATCGCGCGGTAGCGGCTCACCGGCAAGGGCTGCCGGTCCGCGCCGCCCAATGCCTCGTATGGCAAGGCCATGTCCGCATTCCAGCCGGGACCGCGCCACAGGGGAAGGACCGCGGCATCATAGTGCGTGCGCAGGGCGGCGACGGATACTGCGATCGACGCGGCTTCGTCGGGGGCAAGGCTCGGGGTGGCGTTCATGCGGATGGAATGTCGGTAAGGCGCTCCGGTGGCGGCATGCCGCGGCACGGATGCTCGTATGGCCGCAAATATACCTMAGGGCGGCGCAAGGGCGACCCGAAAGAGACCGGCACCCGCATCCGGAGTGCCGCACGCACCCCTCTCCCGCTTCGAACAGCCACAATCCTTGATCCTGCCGCCAGATCGCCTAACCTTACCGCGTGGCCCCTGGCATTGTGTTACGCGCCAAGSGGCTATCGAGCCGCATTMCGCCCCCGCCGCGGCTCCCGGGCCACATACCCTGTTCTGTGCCTCCAGACTGGACGGAAAGCGCCCCGTTTCCCGCCAGCGAGGCACTTTCGGGCCATCCGGCGCTGCCGGATACCGAGCCCACTCTCCATGGGAGAGCGCGATGGAAAAGCCGATTGTGAGCCCGCTGCGTTTCGTTGAACTACTGAACGCAAGACTGCCCGCCCATCCTCTGTATCAGGAAGGCATGCGCGTGTACGCCATTCCCAACCATACGGATCATCCCCGCAGCCTGGTCTGCGTCGGCCCGCGCGGCGTGAACGGCGTCTGTGCCACGGTGGAGCTGATCGTGCGCGGCGAATGCGAAGTGGTCCCCGATATCCCGGGCGAGTGGCACGCCCCCCGCCACACCGCCGGCMACGCCTCGCACCACTAGCACCGCACCGCTCGGACCCGTTCCAGCCCCCGGTAAGGCGGAGGCGGCAACGTCACGCGGACGGTGTCCTCCGCCCGCACCACGCCAGCGGCAAGCACGATGCCCATGATGCCGGCCTTGCGCGCCAGGCGGCACCGGCACCGGCCATCATGCCGCTACGCGCCCTTCGCGGCGCGCCGCCGGTTGCGCGGCGCCATTGGCGCTCTGCGCCGTGGCGTGCGCCGGATAGGCGGCAGCGAACACCAGCCGGCCCGCCGACCACGTGTGCGAGACCAGTGGCTGCCCCGCCACCATGGCCACCGACACGAGATCCGCGCGCAGCCCCGGCTCGATCCGCCCGCGATCGGTCAGGCCACAGGCCCGCGCCGGATTGGCGCCGACCAGCGCGGCCGCCTGCGACGGCGTCAGCCCCGCTTCGCGCTCGGCGGCAAACGCAGCGGCGATCAGCGTGGACGGCTGGTAGTCCGAGCACAGGCAGTCGGCCACGCCAGCGCGGATGGCATCGATGGCGCGCATCGAGCCGCTCTGGCTCTGGCCGCGCAGCACATTGGGCGCGCCCAGGATGGTCGGCAGGCCCTGCGCGACGGCGGCGCGGGCGGTCTCCAGGTTGATCGGGAACTCGCTCATGCGCACGCCCAGCGCCTGCATGGTGGCGATGCGCTGGACCGAGTCGTCGTCATGGCTGGCGGCGGGCACGCCGAGGCGCGCGGCCAGCGCCAGCAGGCGCTCCACGCGCTCGAGCGCGCCCTGTTGCTCGGCCACCTTCTTGTCGGCCGCCGCGACGGCTTCCTCGCGGCTCATGTCGTGGTTGCCGATCATGTAGGCCACGTAGGCTTCCAGCGTCTTGAACTGGCCCTGGCCGGGCGAGTGGTCCATCACCGAGACCAGGTCCACCACGCCGGCTTCGAGCAGTTGCTCCAGCACCGGCAGCGCGCTTGCGTCGGTGACTTCGTAGCGGCAGTGGATACGGTTGTCCACCAGGCTGTGGTCGCGGAACGCGGCCACGGTGCGCACGATCTGCGCGGCGGTSTCGTTGTTGCGCACGCCGAACTGCKTGCTGGCGAAGGACAGCGCGTGATACGGCGTGGTGATGCCGGCGGCGGCATTGCGGCGGTCGACCTGGGCCACGGCGAAGTCGAGCGGGAACATCACGCGCKAGCGCGGCTCGGCTTCTTTCTCGATGGCGTCGCAGTGCAGGTCGATCAGGCCCGGCATCAGGGTCTGGCCGCACAGGTCGATCACCTGGGCGGCACGCGGCACATCGGCGGCGGCGGGCTCGATGGCCGCGATGCGGCCATCCTCGATCAACAGCGCGCTGTCGGCGAGCAMGCCATCGGGCAGCACGATGCGCGCGCGGRTCAGGTAGGCAGGAAGCATGGTCGGTTCCGGGGACGGTTAGGAACGGATGGAACGGCGGGTTCAGGCCGGCACGGCGGCCAGCTTGCMGGCCGGGGCGTGCGCGGCCGGTGCCGGATGCAGTGGCAGCAGCCGCGTGGCGACGGCATCGCGCACCGCTTCGTCGTGGAAGATGCCGACCAGGCAGCGGCCCTCGGCCAGTGCCTCGCGGATCAGCGCCACCACCACCGCGCGGTTGTCGGCATCGAGCGAGGCCGTGGGCTCGTCCAGCAGCAGCACCGGATGGCCGCCGATCAGCCCGCGCGCGATGTTCACGCGCTGCTGCTCGCCGCCCGAGAACGTGGCCGGGGGCAGCGCCCACAGCCGGCCCGGCACMTGCAGGCGCGCCAGCAGCACGGCGGCGCGCTCGCGCGCCTCCTCGAAACTGGCGCCGCGCTGCTGCAGCGGCTCGGCCACCACGTCGAGCGTGCTCACGCGCGGGATCACGTGCAGGAACTGGCTGACATAGCCGATCACCTCGCGCCGCAACTGCAGGATGCGCTGCTCGGGCGCGCGGGTCAGCTCCACCCACTCGGCTTCGTCGCGGATGCGGATGCTGCCTTCGGTGGCCAGGTAATTGCCGTACAGGCAGCGCAGCAGCGTGCTCTTGCCCGCGCCGGAGCTGCCGGCCAGCACCACGCACTCGCCGGCGGCGGCGTCGAAGTCGATGGCCTGCAGCACCGGCAGGCGCGTGCCGCCCTGGTTGTGCAGGACGAAGGTCTTGCCCAGGCCGCGCACCTGGATGCGCAGCGCGTCGGCGGGGTTGGCAGGATTGCCGGGATTGCCGGGATTGCCGCGATTGGTGTCGAAGTCTTGCGTCATGGTCAGCCCTGCAGGATGGAGGACACCAGCAACTGGGTGTACGGGTGGTGCGGGTCGTCGAGGATCTGGTCGGTCAGGCCGCTTTCCACCACGCGCCCGCCCTGCATCACCAGCGTGCGGTGCGCCAGCAGGCGCGCCACGGCGAGGTCGTGGGTGACGATGATGGCGGCCAGGCCGAGATCGGCCACCAGGCGGCGCAGCAGGTCCAGCAGGCGCGCCTGCACGGAAACGTCCAGGGAGGCCGTGGGCTCGTCCATGAATACCAGGCGCGGATGCGTGACCAGGTTGCGGGCGATCTGCAGCCGCTGTTGCATGCCGCCGGAGAAACTGGTGGGCGCATCATCGATCCGGCCGAGGTCCAGTTCCATGCGCTCCATCCATGTGCCGGCGACCTCGCGCAGCTCCCCATAGTGGCGCCCGCCCACGGCCATCAGGCGCTCGGCGATATTGGCGCCGGCGCTCACGCGCATGCGCAGGCCATCGCGCGCATTCTGGCGCACGAAGCCCCAGTCGGTGCGCGCCAGCAGGCGCAGGCGGGCATCGGACAGCGTGGCCAGGTCCACCAGGCCCTGCTCGCGGGTGTCATAGCAGACGCTGCCGGCCTCCGGCGCGGCCTGCCAGGACACCGCCTGCAGCAACGTGCTCTTGCCGGAGCCTGATTCGCCCACCACGCACAGCACTTCGCCCGGGAACAGGTCGAAGCTCACGTCGTGGCAGCCGTGCACGCCGTCCCAGGTGCGGGTCAGGCCGCGCACGGACAACAGCGGCTGGTCGGTACGGCTCATGCTGGCTCCTTGCTGCTGGTGCTGGTGATGCTGCTGGTGTTATTCGGGGCCACGCCGGCCGGGCCGCTCATGCCCTGCTCCTGGCGCGTGGCGCAGTATTCAGTGTCGGAGCAGACGAACATGCGCCCGCCCGCGTCGTCGGTGATGATCTCGTCGAGATAACTGTGGGCCGAGCCGCACAGCTCGCAGCAGCCGTCCCAGGTTTCCACGGCGAACGGATGGTCGTCGAAGTCCAGGCTCTTGACGCTGGTGTATGGCGRCACGGCATAKACGCGCTTCTCGCGCCCCGCGCCGAACAGCATCAGCGCCGGGCTGTTGTCCAGCTTGGGGTTGTCGAACTTGGGGATCGGCGACGGGCGCATCATGTAGCGCTGGTTCACCATCACAGGGTAGTCGTAGGTGGTGGCGATGCGGCCGTGGCGCGCGATGTCCTCGTACAGCTTGACGTGCATGGCGCCGTACTCGGCCAGCGCGTGCATGGTGCGCGTCTCGGTCTCGCTCGGCTCCAGCCAGCGCAGCGGCTCGGGGATCGGCACCTGGAACACCATGATCTGCCYGGCCGCCAGCGGCGTCTCGGGGATGCGGTGGCGGGTCTGCACGATGGTGGCCTCGGCGGTGCGCTCGGTGGCGCGCACGCCCGTGACGCGGCCGAAGAAGCGGCGGATGTTGATGGCGTTGGTGGTGTCGTCCGAGCCCTGGTCGATCACCTTGAGCACGTCGTCGCTGCCGATGATGGAAGCCGTGACCTGGATGCCGCCGGTGCCCCAGCCATAGGGCAGCGGCATCTCGCGGCTGCCGAACGGCACCTGGTAGCCGGGAATCGCCACCGCCTTGAGCAGCGCGCGGCGCAGCATGCGCTTGGTGGATTCGTCGAGATAGCCGAAGTTGTAGTGCTCGTCGCGCACGGCGGCGTCGGCCGTGGCGCTGGTGTTCGTGTTCGTGTTCGTGGTTGTGTTCGTGCTGGCGTTGGTCATGATGCGAGTGCCTCCTGCGCTTGCGTGCCGTCGGCGGGAGCCGCGGCGGCTTGCGCCGCTTCGGCCCGGGCCGGCGCCGCCTGCGCGCGCTCGGCGCGCAGCCGGCGCAGCAGTTCGAGATTKGTCTGGAAGTCCACGTAGTGCGGCAGCTTCAGATGCTGCGTGAAGCCGGAAGCTTCCACGTTGTCGCTGTGGTAAAGCATGAACTCGATGTCATTGGCGGGCGCGTCGGCAGCCTCGCCCAGCTCGGCGGCGCGCATGGCGCGGTCGGCCAGCGCCATCGACATGGCCTTGCGCTCGCCGTAGCCGAACACCAGGCCGTAGCCGCGCGTGAAACTCGGTCCCTCCTGCGCGTTGCCGGCGAACTGGCTGACCATCTGGCATTCGGTGACCTCGATCTCGCCGATGGTCACGGCAAAGCCGAGTTCCTCCACGAACAGCTCGACCTCGACATCGCCGTAGCGGATCTCCGCCGCGAACGGGTGCGAGTTGCCGTAGCCACGCTGGGTGGAATAGCCCATCGACAGCAGGAAGCCCTCATCGGCGCGCGCCAGGTTCTGCAGCCGCGCGGGGCGMGCCGCGGGCAGTTCCAGCGGCTCGCGCGTCAGGTCGGGCGGCGCGGGGTCGCCGGCCGGCACGGTCTCCGGCTCGATCAGCGCTTCCTGGCGCAGCAGGTCGGTCACGCGCGGCATGCGCGCGTCCAGCGTGGACTGCGCGGGCGGCAGCGGCGCGTGGTCGCGCTCGGCCTCCAGCGTGAAATCGAGCAGGCGCTGGGTGTAGTCGTAGGTCGGCCCGAGTACCTGGCCGCCCGGCACATCCTTGAAGGTGGACGAGATCCGGCGCTGCAGGCGCATGGCGCCGGTATCGAGTGGCGCGCTATAGCCGAAGCGCGGCAGCGTGGTGCGGTAGGCGCGCAGCAGGAACACGGCTTCGATCAGGTCGCCCGCGGCCTGCTTGATGGCCAGCGCGGCGAGGTGCGGATCGTACAGCGAGCCCTCGGCCATCACGCGCGACACCGCCAGCGGCATCTGCTCGCGCACCTGCGCCAGCGTCAGCTCCGGCACGGCGCGGTCGCCGCGGCGGTAGTCGTCGAGCATGCGATAGGAATTGAGGATGGCGCGTTCGCCACCTTTGACGGCTACGTACATATCAGAGCTCCGCTTGGGTGGTGCGTGGCAACGCGCTCAGGGCGTGGCCGCTGGTCAGCAGCACGTCGACGCCCAGCGGGAAACGCGCCTGGTTGGCGTGCCACTGGGTCCAGAAGTCCGCCGGCAGGCCTTGCGCGGCGAGCGTGGCCTCATGCTCGATGCCGGGGCCGCGCAGCGTCACCGCCGGGCCGTCCGACAGCGATGCCACTTCCAGCAGCAGCGTGGCCGAGCGGTCCKGGTAGGCCGGATCGCCCTGCGCGCAGGCTGCCAGCGCCGGGGCCACGCAGCCGGCCGGCACCGCCACGAAGGCAGCCTGCCCCGCGTCGTCCACCAGCGGGCAGCCGCAATGAAAACGCAGGAAGGCGCGCACGGCATCGGGCGTGCCGGGCGGCAGCCACACGGGCGTATCGGCATCCGCCAGCGTCAGCAGCAGCGCGCTMAGCGCCGGCGACAAGCCCTGCGGCACGCCGCAGGGCTCGGCCAGTTCGCGCACGGTGCCGGGACGCGACATCGCATCCAGCGCGGCACGGAAGATGCGCTGCGCCGATTGCACGGCATCGTCAAAGCCGGGCAGCAGCATCGCCGCGCCGGCGCGGCCTGCGGCCGCGTTGTCGTAACCTGCCGCAGCTGCGGCATTTGCTTGGCCTGGCATCTCAGTCTTCTCCGCGCACCATCGTAAAGAACTCCACCTTGGTCTGTGCCGCCACCGCCGCCTGGTGCGCGCTGCGCGCCACGCGAGCCTGCGCCAGCGGCGCAATGACTGCCGCCTGCACGCGCTCGTGCCAGCCCGGCAACTGCAGCAGCGCGTCCAGCACGGCGATCCGTTCCGCCTGGCGGTGCGTGCGGCCCTGTACATAGCCCACGCCGACCACGCCKCCGGTGTCCGACTCCATCGTCACCGCACAGCGCGTGACGCTGACTTCGCCCAGGTTGAACTGGGCGCCGGTGCCGCCGGCGCGTGCKCGCGCCATGGCCATGCCGCTMTCGGGCTTGCGCAGCATGCGGTGCGCGGGCACCGTGCCTAGCTGTCCGAATGCCTGCTCGAGCGCCTCCGGCGCCGCCAGGGCCAGCTCGCGCAGCCAGGCGGCGCGCGCGGCGTGCCCGGCATGGGCCGGGCKGGTGTCRCCTGCGGCGCGGGCGGTGCTTCCGGTCTCGGTCCGATCCATCTGTACATCCCCTATACGTCTATACGTTTAGATGTAGAATACCATCCATGGGCCGAACTAGAACACAGCCAGATGAAGCTTTCGTGACGGCCGCCCATCCCGCCCGGTACCATGCACGGGACGGCGCCGTTGAGGCACAATCGCATCCCATTGAAGCATGCCGATGATGAACGCAGGATGACGAAGGGGCAGGACAAGATGGTGGAACAGGAAGTCGAACGGGGTTCGGGAGTTGCGGTATGGCGCCAGATCGGCGAGGCCCTTGCCCTCKACATCCGCAACAAGCTCTATGAGCCGGGCGAGCGCCTGCCGCCCGAGCCGGAGCTGGCCAGCCGTTTCGCCGTCAACCGCCACACCATCCGGCGCGCCATGGGCGARCTGGAGCAGAACGGCCTGGTGCGCATCGAGCAAGGCCGCGGCACCTTCGTGCAGGARCACGCSATCGACTACGCCATCGGGCGGCGCACGCGSTTYTCGCAGAACCTGGCCAGCCAGGGCATGCGCGGCCATATCGAGGTGATMGAGTCGCAGACCTTGCGCGCGCCCGAGATCGCCAGGCACCTCGGGTTGCCGCGCAACGCCCCGGTGCTGCGCGTGCAGATGCTCGGCAAGGCCGAGGCCCGCACCATCGACGTGGCCGAGCACTACTTCGACGCCGCGCGTTTCCCGGAACTCGAAGCGCAATTGCGCGCACGCCAGTCGATCTCCAAGGCGCTCGCGCATTTCGGCGTCGCCGACTACACACGGAAATGGTCGCGCATCACCGCGGCCATGCCGTCGGCGCCGGTGGCCCGCCAGCTCAGCCAGCCCAAGACGCGGCCCATCCTGCAGGTGGAGGCCCTCAACGTCGATGCCGACGGCGTGCCGCTGCACTACAGCGTGGCGCGCTTCGCCGGTGACTGGGTGCAGCTGACGGTGGCCGACCAGGATTGACGGCCGCGCCAGCCACATGGCCTGCATAAACGGCATAATCTGCACGATCCGCGCGGCCAATGCCCGATTGCGCATGGCCGCCGACAGCACCACGAACGCATTGCCAGCACAACACAATTGGTCTAGACATCCGCTTGTCATCTGCCCGCGCTAAGGTCGCCAGCATGAACTCCAATCACGCACTGCACCCCACCCTCGCCGGCCTCAGCGGCCGGCGCGTCCTCACCCCCAACGGCATCGCGCCGGCCGACCTCGCGTTCCGCGACGGCTGCATCGGCATGCCCGGCGCMGCCGGCCCCTCGCTCGATGCTGGCGACCTGCTGGTGCTGCCCGGCATCGTCGACATCCACGGCGACGCCTTCGAGCGCGCGGTGATGCCGCGCCCCGGGGTCAGCTTCCCCTATGACGGCGCCCTGTTCGACGTGGACCGGCAATTGCTGGCGCACGGCATCACCACCGAACTGCACGGCGTCACGCTGTCGTGGGAAGGCGGGCTGCGCGGCGAGGCCTATGCGCAGCGCATGTTCGAAGGACTCGAACGCATGCGTGGCGCGCTGGGCGCCCAGCATCACGTGCACCTGCGCTTCGAGGCGCACCACCTGGCCGGCCTCGACATCGCGCTCGAGTGGATCGCCAGCGGCAAGGTGCGCTTCCTGGCCATCAACGATCACCTGCCGCAGATGCTCAGGCGCATGCAGGACACGCGCAAGCTCGCCGCCTACGCCGAGCGCGCCGAGTGCGACCCGGCCACTTTCGGCCAGCGCCTGGAGCAGGCCCGGGCAAAAGGCCACGAGGTACCCGCGGCGGTGGGCCGCCTGATCGCCGCCGCCCGCGCCGCCGGCCTGCAGGTGGCATCCCATGACGACGGCGACKCCGCCACGCGCCAGGGCTTCCACCAGCAAGGCTGCACCGTCGCCGAGTTTCCGCTCACCGTGGAGGTGGCGCGCGCCGCGCGCGCGCTGCGCAACCATACCGTGTTCGGCGCGCCCAACGTGATCCGTGGCGGCAGCCACACCGGCGCGCCGGATGCCACCGAGATGGTCGCCGCCGGCCTGTGCGACGTGCTTGCCTCCGACTACTACTACCCCGCGCCGCTGCAGGCCGCCTTCCGCATTGCGCAGCTCGGCGTGCTGCCGCTGCCGRCCGCGTGGGACCTGGTCTCGCGCAATCCGGCCCGCGCCGCCGGCCTGGGCGACCGCGGCGCGCTGGGCCCGGGCCTGCGCGCCGACGCCATCCTTGTCGACGACAGCAACCCTGCCCTGCCCCAGGTCTGCGCCACCATCGTGGGCGGGATCCTGCATCACGCCACACGTGCCTTCCCGCTGCGCCAGGCCAGCGGCGAACGGCGCGCCKCCTGAGGCCCTTGCCCATGACGCCGAGCCAGTTGCCGCACGCGTACCGCTACGCCATCTACCTCACCCCGGCCGCGCCGTGGCGCGATTTCGGCGCCCGCTGGCTCGGCCGCAGCGCCGAGACCTGCGCCCCGGTGGCCCGCATCAGCGACGATCCCCGCCTGGTGCAATGGACCCGCGCTCCCGCGCAATACGGCCTGCACGCCACGCTCAAGGCCCCGTTCCGGCTCGCGCCCGGCCGCACCCCTGACGGACTGGACGCCGCCCTGCGCGCTTTCGCGCCCGGACGTCAGCCGTTCGCCGTGCCGCTGGCGCTGCGCAACCTGCGCGGCTTCCTGGCCTGGTGCCTCGGCGACGACACMGGCGCCAACGCCCGCATGCACGCGCTGGCCGATGCCGCCGTGCGCGAGTTCGACGCGTTCCGCGCCCCGCCCAGCGGCGAAKAAATCKCGCGCCGCAGGCCCGAGGCGCTGGGGCCCGAAGCACGCCGCATGCTCGCCGCCTGGGGCTACCCGTATKCCTTCGAGACCTTTATCTTCCATATCACGCTGAGCGGCATGCTCGACGAGCCGGACCAGGCTGCCGCCGCCGCGCTGCTGCAAGCGCACGCCAGCCACCTGCTGGACGTTCCGATGCCGGTGCGCGACATCAGCCTGTTCGTCCAGCCGGCTCCGGACGCGCCCTTCGTGGCCGCGCGCCACTACGGCTTCGACGGCAGCACGACCGACGCCGCCGGTGCCGCCCTGCGGCCGGAGGCGGCATGACCGCCGCGCCACCGGATTGCCGCGCCGGGCGGCAGCTGATCTACCTGATGGGGCCTTCGGGCAGCGGCAAGGATTCGCTGCTGCGCGCCCTGCGCGACCGGCTCCGGCCCGACGAGCGCGTCCTGATCGCACATCGCTACATCACGCGCGCCAGCAACGCAGACGAAGCCAGCGTGCCGATCACGCCCGCCGAATTCGATCGCCGTGCCGCGCTCGGCTGCTTCGCTCTGCAGTGGGACAGCCACGGCCTGCGCTACGGCATCGGCATCGAACTCSACAGCTGGCTCGCGCAAGGCATGTGCGTGGTCGTCAACGGCTCGCGCGAATACCTGCCCGATGCATGCGCACGCTATCCCGCCCTGCACGCGGTGCAGGTCAGCGTGCGCCCGCAGGTGCTGGCGCAGCGTTTGCGCCAGCGCGGACGCGAAGACGAAGACGATATCGCCCGGCGCCTGGCGCGCGCCGCCGAGCCGTTCGCGGTGCCGGCGGGATGCCGCTTTACCGGGCTCGACAATAGCGGGCCGCTGGAGGCGGCGGCGGCTGTGCTGGCGGAGATCGTGCGCGATGCCGGTTATGCGGGTGCCGCCGAAGACGAACTGGCCGCGGCCAGACGTTCCTGAGCCGGGCCGCCGCTGGCGTGCCGCGCGCGCCAGGCTACGGCAAGGTGCCGGCGCGTTCCAGCAGCCAGCCCCGCAGTGCCGCCGTGTCTTCGATGTCGCCCTCGAAGCGCCACGCCGGGACATAAGGCACATTGTTGCCGCGCGGCCGGTTTCGCCAGAGCTTGAGCGCAAGCGCAAGGATGGGCATCCGGGATGATCTGCCGCATGGCGGCAAGGTTACTTCCGCGGTTGGCCCCCCCTCAATCCCCCGCCAACTCGATGCTGAAGCTGATCCCGTGCTCCCGGAACCCCAGCCGCCGATAGAACTGGTGCGCCTGCAGCCGCCGCGCATTCGACGACAAGGCCAGCTTGTCCGCCCCCGCCTCGCGCGCCAGCCGCATCGCGGCGTGCATCATCGCCGACCCGACTCCGCCGCCGCGCGCGGCCTGCGTGACCACCACGCTCTCGACGATGGCTTCATTGCGCCCTTGGTGCGCCAGCACGGGAAACACCAGCAGGCAGAAGGTACCCAGCGGCACGCCGCCGGCGCCGAGCATCAGATAGCAGCGGTAATCCGGCATGGTCCGCAGCCGCGCAAACAGCGCGCGCATGCGCGCCAGGGGCAGCGGTGCTTCGCCGTCCATCTCCGACAGCAAGGCGGCCACCTGTTCCAGTTCGGCGTCGGTTCCGCTGACCTCGTGCAGCGTCAGGTGGCCGGCCGGCTTGTCCGTATCCCGCTTGTCCATATCCGGCTTGTCCATATCCGGTTTTTCCTCGCGTGTTTCAAGCCTGGGCAGGCCGGCGGATGCAGCGCTCGACCATGGGCAGATAGTGCTCCAGCGGCGGCGTGACGAGGCCAACCACCTTGGCGAGATCGTCGTAGCGCCGCAGGCGCACCGCCGCCGCGCCATGGGGATGCGCGGCGAAGGCGTTGGCCTGGGTCGCATCGAAGGGGCCACCTTGCAGCGCAAGGCTTTGCTGCGAKGCCGGCGACAATGCGGCCTGGTAGGCGGGCTCGATGGCGCACAGGTAGCGCTTGGCGGCCACGTGCAGGCGGATCGGCTCGGTCACGTCCGGGCCAAAGCCKACCGCCAGCAGGTCGGCGCCGACTTCCTGGTGGCGCATGTCGGTGGTGCTGTCCTCCGCCATCACGAGGTGGCCGAGATCGTGCAGCAGGCTGGCGACCACCAGCGGCTCGGGATCGCCGGCCTGCTCGGCCAGGTGCGCGCACTGCAGCGCGTGCTCGGTCTGGGTGATGGACTCTCCGCCGTAGAAGCTGGCGCCGTGGCCGGAGAAGAGGATTTCGATGCGCCTGAGGATGGTCATGAACAGAGGTGTCGTGTGGAAAAGCCCGCGCCGGCGCCCTGCTGCGCCGCGCGCGGTGATGCCGGAGTCAGACCAGCGCCTTGCGGATCTGGGCGGACAGCAGGTCGATGGCGGTGACGAAGGCAACGATGATGATCATCACGGCACACGTCTCGGCGTACTGGAAGCTGCGGATGATTTCCCACAGCACCGTGCCGATGCCGCCGGCGCCAACGATGCCCACCACCGAAGCGGAGCGCACATTGGATTCGAAACGATACAGCGCATACGAGATCCACAGGGGCAATACCTGCGGGATCACGCCGTAGACGATTTCTTCCAGCGCGCCGGCGCCGGTGGCGCGCACGCCTTCGACCGGGCGCGGATCGATCGCTTCGACCGCCTCGGAAAACAGCTTGGCCAGCACGCCGGTGGTGTGCACCCACAGCGCCAGCACGCCGGCGAAGGGGCCCAGCCCCACCGCGACGATGAACAGCATGGCGAACACCATTTCATTGATGGCGCGGCAGGAGTCCATCACGCGGCGCATCGGCTGGTAGACCCAGCCCGGCACGATATTGGCCGAGCAGGCCAGGCCCAGCGGCACTGCCACCACCACGGCCATGAAGGTGCCCCAGATGGCGATCTGTACGGTCACCACCATCTCGTCGAGGTAGATGCGCCAGTCGCGGAAGCTCGGCGGAAAGAAGTCGGCGGCGAACCTGGCCATGTTGCCGGAATCGCTCAGCAGGTCGAGCGGACGCATGTCGGCGCCTTGCCACGACAGCGCCAGCAGCGCGAGTACCACCGCCCACACGAGCAGGACTGGCAGGCTGGCGCGCGGCGGGCGCGCGGCGCGGGGCGAGGTGGCTKGGATCATGGATGGGCTGGCGGGTCGATGCATAAAGACGAAAAGCGCGAAGGCGCGGGAAAACCGGGGTGAAGCAAGACTGCGCGGCGCGGCGGCAAGGCGCGGTTCGGGCGCCTTGCCGCCGCCGTTTGCGCGCTTACTGGGCGCTGGTGGCTGCGAGCTTGTCCAGCTCGGCCAGCTTGCGGGTGACATCGGCAAGGCGCTTGTCCTTGTCGGCGCCAGCCAGCGTGGTGTCGGACTCGATCTTGCTCTTTTCCTTGGCCAGCTCGATCTGGCGGATCGGCACCAGCTGGGCATCGGAGGAGGCACGGAAGCCCTGGTAGGTCAGCGGCGCCAGGTTGGCTTTCTCGCGGGCAGCGTYGGCGCCCTTGCCGTAGTTGACGAAGAAGGCCTTGATCCTGGTCTTGACGTCGGCCGGCAGGTCCTTGCGGTAGACCAGCGGATCGGCCGGGATCAGCGGCGACTTCCACAGCACGCGCACCTGGTCATAGGCGTTCTTGCCGGTATTGATGCGATAGCGCTCCATGTTCTYGGTGTTGTTCACCGCCACGTCGACCTGCTTGTTCATCACCGACAGCAGGTTGGTCTCGTGGTTGCTCACGCGCACCGTCTTGAACAGCGTCTTCGGCTCGAGGTTGCGCGCGCCCCACAGGTAGTGTCCGGGCACGGCGGTGCCGGAGGTCGAGTTCGGATCGCCGGCGCCGTAGCTCAGCGACTTGCCGTTCTTGATCACGTCTTCGACCGACTTCAGGTCGCTGTCCTTGTTGACGATCAGCAGCGACCAGTAGCCCGGATTGCCGTCCTTGTCGATCACCGAGGCGAACACTTCGCCGTTGGCGCGGTCCACCGCCTCGATGGCCGACTTGTTGCCGAACCAGGCAACCTGCACCTTGTTGAAGCGCATGGCTTCGATGATGCCGGCGTAGTCGGAGGCGAAGAAGGGCTTGACCTGCACGCCCAGCTGCTTGCTGAGGTCGTCGATCACGGGCTGCCAGGCCGACTTCAGGTTGGACGACGTCTCGGTCGAGATAAAGCCCATGTTGATGGTCTTGCCTTCCTGGGCGAGGGCGGGCAGCGCGAAGGCGCCGGCGGCGCCGGTGACGATCAGGGCAACAAAGGTTCTGCGCAGCATGAATAGCTCCGGGGGATGCTTGGTTAGGGTTGCTTGCGGTGAGACTTGCGAAAGCGCTACGAGAAAAGCTCGGGAATCGATGCCGAAGCGCGCGATGTCAGGCGATGGCGAGGCCGGCCGGAACGAGGCCGGGAGCCTCGGTTTCCAGCCCGGCGCCGTGCGGCAGCAACTCGGCCGCCTCGGTGCCATAGAGGTCGCGCAGCATGCCGGGGGTCAGCGCCGCCGAAGGGCCGTCGTAGACCACCCTGCCCTGGCGCAGCGCCACCACGCGGGTGCAGTAGCGCATCGCCACGTCCACCTGGTGCAGCGACACCACCACGGCCACCTTGCGCGTGCGGTTGATCTGGGCCAGCAACTCCATCACGCGGCGCGCCGACTCGGGATCGAGCGAGGCGATGGGCTCGTCGGCCAGGATCACGCGCGCGTTCTGCACCAGCGTKCGGGCAATCGCCGCGCGCTGCTGCTGTCCGCCGGACAGGGTCGACGCCCGTCGAAACGCATAGTCGTCTATACCAACCTGGGCAAGCGCTTCCAGGCCGGCGTCGATTTCCTCGTTCCTGAAATACCGGACCAGGCTGCGCCACAGCGGTATGCGCGGCAACATGCCGGTCAGCACATTGGTGATCACCGGCAGGCGCCCCACCAGGTTGAACTGCTGGAACACGAAGCCGATCTCGGCGCGCGCGCCGCGCACGTCGCGCGCCAGGCGGCCATCCCGCTGGATGACGCGGCCGTTGACCAGCACCTCGCCGGCGCCGGCATCGCCGGCCACGAAACCGGCCACATGGCGCAGCAGCGTGGACTTGCCGGAGCCGGAGGCGCCCAGCAGCGCCACCATTTCACCCGGGGCGACGGAAAGGCCGACATTGTCCAGCGCCTTGCGTCCCGCCTGGAACGCCTTGGACAAGCCGCGCACTTCGATTGCATGCGTCATCCCACTCTCCTTGCATAAACAGTGAGCGCATTCTGGGTGGCGCTGATGACAAAACGATGAAGGTGGCGAAGTGGACGGGAAGAAGACCAAAAGAAGACGGGAAGAAGACCGGACAGGAAATCGATGGGTCCTGGGGCCTCCGGGCCGACATCGCGCCGGCCGGACCGCCGCGCGGGCCCGGCCATGCAGGACAGCGTCCGCCTTCAGCGCCAGGCTGCGGGACGCCTCAGCCGCGCACGCCCAGGCGCCCGCGCACGGCGCGCCAGAGGCCGGCAACCGCCAGCGAGCCGAGGCCGAGCGCGAGGCCAAGCAGCACCAGCGCGCTCATATGATCGCGCACCAGCGGCACGTTGCCGAACAGGTAGCCGCCCACCAGCAGCGAGACCCCCCACAAGACCGCGCCCGTGCCTGCCGCGAGCGCGAAGCGCGCCGCCGGCATGGCGGAGACGCCCGCCACGAAGGGCGCGAACGTGCGCACCACGGCCACGAACGGTGACATCAGCAAGGTCAGGCCGCCATGGCGCTGGTAGAAATCATGTGTCCTGCGCAGCGCGTCGCGGTGGATCCAGCGATGGTGGCCGGCCAGCACGCGCGTGCCGATGGCGCGGCCGATGGCGTAGTTCAGCAGGCTGCCCGCCGCCGCGGCAACCAGCAGCAGCGGCAGCAATACCCACAACTGCAGCGCGCCCGAAGCGCAGAACGCGCCGCAGATGAACAGCAGCGGATCGCCCGGCAGGAAGAACAGCGGCAGCAGACCGATCTCGCAGAAGACGATGGCGAAGAGAATGCCGTAGACCAGCGTGCCGTAGTCGGCGATGGCGCTGCCCAGATGCTGGTCGAAGTGCAGCAGCAAAGGCAAGACCTGGGTGGCGTCCATGGCCGCTCCCGGCGGGCGAAGTGTGTGTCCAGTGTAGCCGCATCCCTTGCCCCGGACGTGCCCCGGACGTGCCCCGGACGTGCCCCGGACGTGCCTCGGACGTGCCTCGCGCCCGACAGACAAGGCGCAGGCKGCGGCAAGCGGCGTCCCGCGCACAGGCAAGGCGCCTGCGCGGGGCCGCGCCGGACGTCCTGCTTCAGCCCGGCAKGACCGCCGCCACCGATTCGGCGAACCGCTCGACGATGCTGTCGATGTCCTGCGCCGAGCAGATGAACGGCGGCGCGAACAGGACGTGGTCGCCATGTACGCCGTCCACCGTGCCGCCCATCGGGTACACCAGCAGGCCGTTCTGCATGGCGGCCKACTTGAGCCGCGCGTGCGTCTTCAGGGCMGGATCCAGCGTGGCCTTGCTGGCGCGGTCGGCGACGAACTCGACGCCGACGAACAGCCCGCGACCGCGGATGTCGCCCACATGCGGGTGCTCTCCCAGCGCTTCGCGCAGCCGGGCGCGCAACTGCTCGCCGCGGGCCAGCACGTTGTCGAGCAGGTTCTCCCCGGCGATCGTGCGCTGCACCGCGAGTGCCGCCGCGCACGCCGTGGCGTGGCCGATATAGGTATGGCCGTGCTGGAAGAAGCCGCTGCCGCCGACGATGGCGTCATAGATACGGCTGGTCGACAGCATCGCGCCGATCGGCTGGTAACCCGCGCCCAGGCCCTTGGCGATGGTCACGATATCGGGCACCACGCCGTCCTCCTCGCAGGCGAAGAGGTAGCCGGTGCGGCCCATTCCCGCCATCACCTCGTCCAGGATCAGCAGCACGCCGTACTTGTCGCACACCCCGCGGATGCGCCTGAGGTAGTCGGCCACGGGCGGCACCGCGCCCGCGGTGGCGCCCACCACCGTTTCCGCCACGAAGGCGGCCACGCTGTCCGGCCCCAGTTCCAGGATCTTGGCCTCCAGTTCATCGGCCAGGCGCTGCGCGTATTGCTGGCCGGTCTCGCCCGCGTGCTGGTCGCGGTAGGCGTAGCACGGCGAGACATGGTGCGCCGGCACCAGCAACGGCAGGAACGGTTCGCGCCGCCATGCGTTGCCGCCGATGGCCAGGGCGCCCAGCGTATTGCCATGGTAGCTCTGGCGGCGCGCAATGAAGTGCCGGCGCGCAGGCTGCCCGATCTCCACGAAATACTGCCGGGCCAGCTTCAGCGCCGCCTCCACCGCCTCGGAGCCACCGGAGACAAAGTACACATGGTCCAGGTCGCCCGGCGCGGCGCGCGCMAGCGTATCCGCCAGTTCCTCGGACACTTCGGTGGTGAAGAACGACGTATGTGCGTAGGCAATGGTGTCGAGCTGCTGCTTGATGGCCTCGATCACGCGCGGATGGCCGTGGCCCAGGCAAGACACCGCCGCGCCCCCGGAAGCGTCGAGATAGCGCTTGCCGTTGCTGTCGGTCAGTTCGATGCCCTTGCCGGCTACGGCGACTGCAAGCGCCTGGCGCGGATTGCGGTGGAAGACTTTGGTCATGATGTGCGGTACGGAGTCAGGCGGAGTTGCCGGCTGGGGAAAGTATAAGAAAACGTCGCCGCGTATGCAACATATGTTTCTTGTATCGACACGAAAGATTCATTCGATTCCATGCGCCGCGAACCGTCGCAAGCAGAAGCAGGAAGCACGTCGCCACCGATTGTGCAACAATCGTTGCATCTCCTCATTCCAGAACGCCGATGCCGACCGAAAGCCCCCTGCCGCCCCAAAGCCTGGACGACCTGCAGGCCCACCTGCGCGAGACCTTCGCCTCGCTCAGCACGCAGTTCCAGGGCGGTGCGCGCTACCTGCTGGACCATCCGCAGGAAGTGCCCATGCTCTCCATGCGCAAGATCGCCGCGGATGCCGGCGTGCAGCCGGCCACGCTGGTGCGCCTGGCGCAGTTCCTCGGTTTCGACGGCTGGCAGGGCCTGCGCGAGCTCTTCGTGGAGTCGCTGCGCGGCGGTCCCCAGCCCTACGCCAAGCGCGCCAGGAAGGTGGTACGGGAAAGCGGCTCGACACGGATGCTGGCCGAGATGCTGGAGACCCAGCACCGCAACCTGGACCGCACCGGTGCCGGCAATGCCGAAGCGATGCCGCGCGCGACCGAGCTGATCGGCGCCGCGCCCGCCGTCCATGTCGCCGGTTTCCGCTCCTGCTATCCGATCGCCTTTACGTTTCACTATCTCTACCGGCTGTTCCGCGCCCCGGTGCACCTGATCCGCGGCGATGCAGGCACGCTGGAGATGGAACTGCGCGCGCTGGCGCCGAAGGATGCGGTGGTGGTCGCCAGCTTCGCGCCGTATTCGCAGGAGAGCATCCGCGTGGCCAGCGCGGCGCGCGAGGCCGGCTGCCGCGTCATCGCCCTGACCGACAGCACCGTCGCCCCCATCGCCCTGCAGGCCGACTGCACCCTGCTCTT
The DNA here is from genome assembly GCF_056396525.1 of Cupriavidus sp. 05T41. Taxonomy (NCBI): domain Bacteria; kingdom Pseudomonadati; phylum Pseudomonadota; class Betaproteobacteria; order Burkholderiales; family Burkholderiaceae; genus Cupriavidus; species Cupriavidus sp. 05T41. Next base: position 114,730 of record NZ_JBFTLQ010000026.1, on the reverse strand, counting down.
CTCGCTCGACAGTCCCTCGTTCTTTCCCTCGATCGCCGCCGGCGTGGCGCTGGCCGAGGCGCTCGTGGAACAACTGCTGGCGAAGAAGGGCAAGGGCGCGATCAAGGCGCTCGAGCTGGCGGAGGGGCAGCTCCACCAGACCGGCGCCTACGTGCCCGCCAAGCGGCCGTGACGGACGGCCCCGGTGGACGCCCCGATGGACGCCCCCGCGCGAACGGGCCTTACTCGAAGGCCTCGTCGCTGGGTTGCTCGTAGGCCTTCTTGACAGCCGCGCTCATCGGGAACTCGAAACTGACGTTCTTCGGCGGGATCGGCTTGTTGAACCATTTGTCGTACATCGACCGGATCTCGCCGCTCTTCATCAGCCCGGTGATCACGCCGTCKACCAGCTTCTTGAACTCCGGATCGTCCTTGCGCATCATGAAKCCGTAGGCCTCGAACGACTGCGGCGTGCCCACCACGGTCCAGTCCGCCGGCGCCGGCGCCAGCGTCTTGACGCCGGACAGCAGCACGTCGTCCATCATGAAGGCAGCCACCCGGCCCGATTGCAGGATCAGGAATGACTCGCCATAGTCCTTGGCGCTCTGGATGGTGATGTTGGCCTTCTTCTCGTCATTGAGCTTGCGCAGGATGCGCTCGGACGTCGTGCCGGCATTGGTCACCACCGCCTTGCCGGACAGGTCGCCGAAGTCCTGCACCGGGCTGCCCTTCTTGACCAGCAGGCGCGTGCCCGCCACGAAGAAGGTGGTMGAGAATGCCACCTGCTGCTGCCGTGCCTTSAGGTTSGTGGTSACGCCGCACTCCAGGTCCACCGTGCCGTTCTGCACCAGCGAGATGCGGTTCTGCGAGGTCACCGGCACCATGCGCACCTGCAGGTTTGCCACGCCCGTCTGCTTCCTGACTTCGGCGATGACCTTGTCGCAGATGTCCTGCGAGAAGCCGACCACCTTCTGGCTGCCGTCATAGAACGAGAACGGGATCGACGAGGTACGGTGCCCGATCGCGATCGCCCCCGACTCCTTGATCTTGCCCAGCGTCGAGCCGGCCGCCGCGTCCGCMGCCCGGGCCGCACCCGCGCCGAGCGCGGCGGCCGCCATCGCCATGCCCAGCGCAGCCAGCCTCATCGCCTTCGTCGCCTTCGTCGCTTCCACTGCTTTCATCGATCGCTCCTTGTCTAGCGGATACGGGATCCGTCATCGTTTCAGATGCTAGTCACTGAGCAACATTTGTTCCATCATGGATAACCATGAAACACTCGTGTTTTTCACCGCAACAAGGAAACAGACGGTTCAATTGCACCACTATGGTGATACGAACGGATCAGCCCGGCATCGATCCGGAGCGTGGCGCGGCCCGGGCATGTCCCTGCTCCGCCATATCTTGTGCGGCCCGGCGGCGGCATGGTTACAATCAGTCTCCGGCTTTCCCGGCCGGCCGCTGACTGAAGASCTCAAGCCCTTGATTTGGAAGAGAAAATGCTTGCGCCAGCCAGAAACCCGGCCAGGCCCCTGCTACCCACCTGCAACTTCGACTCCGCACAAGCCATGTCAAATTCCAAAGCCACCGCCCGGCTCGGCCCGGCCGATGCCAATTACCTCGTGCACCTGCAGGCCGGCAGCCATGCGCTGAGCGGCGACGAATCCGCCAGCCTCGGCGGCACGGACCAGGGCCCGGCTCMGTTCGCTTTCGTGCTGTCCGGCCTGGTTTCGTGCACGGCGATCACGCTGAAGATGTATATGCAGCGCAAACAATGGCCCGTGGCCGATGTGGAAGTGACGGCCGTGTTCCAGGGCAAGGACGAGGCGCGCTTTATCCAGCGCGAGGTCAGGGTAAGTGGCGCGGAACTGGGCCAGGCCGAGCGCGAGCGGCTCGCGCAGATCTGCGAGCGCACACCGGTGACATTGTTCCTGAAGGCGGCTTCGCGGATCGAGACGACTTTCGTCTGAGCGCGAACCGGAGGCCGGGGCGCAGCGCTGGTGCGCACCCCCCTCCCGCGCACGGGAGAGGGGTGCGTCCGGGTCCGCCGCGCCGGCCTACTTGGGCACGGCTTCCGCCGCGTGCGTGCGGATCACCACCTCCGAATGCAGGGTGCGGTGCACCGGGCACTTGTCGGCAATCTCCAGCAGGGCGGCGCGCTGGGCCTCGTCGAGCGGCCCCAGCATGGTGATCTCGCGCTCGATCCAGTCGATCTTGCCTTCGGTGGTGGCGCAGTMCGCACAGTCGGCGGCGTGKATCTTCTCGTGGCGCAGCGACACCGCCACATGCTCGAGCGGCCAGCCTTTGCGCTCGGCATACATGCGCATCGTCATGGAGGTACACGCACCCAGCCCGGCCAGGAGCAGGTCGTAAGGCGCGGGGCCGCCGTTGAGGCCGCCGAACGAGACCGGCTCGTCGGCAAGCAGGCGGTGCGGGCCGGCGACGATGCGCTGCTGGTACTTGCCGGTGTGAGTCTCTTCCACGCGCACCAGCCCTTCCTCGGCCACGGCGGGCGGCATGTCGAGCGTCTCGCTGCCCAGGTAGCGCTGGCTCCAGGCGGCAATGGTATTGGCCACGTAGACCGCGTCTTCCTTGCGCGTGAGCAGGTGGTCGGCGCKGTCCAGCGAGACGAAGCTCTTGGGATGCTTGGCCGCAATGAAGATCTGCGTGGCGTTGTCGATGCCCACGGTATCGTCCTGCGGCGCGTGCATGACCAGCAGCGCGCGGCGCAGCCTGGCCACGCTATCGAGCAGCTTCTGCTCGCCGACATCCTCGATGAACTGGCGCTTGATKCGGAACGGCCGGCCGGCAAGCTGGACTTCGGCTTCGCCGTCGGCTTCGATGCGCGCGGCGTGCTCGCCGAACAGGCCCACCACATGCCCCGGATCGCTGGGCGCGGCGATGGTCACCACCGCCTTGGCCTCCGGTATGCCCTGCGCCGCGGCCAGCACGGCCGCGCCGCCGAGGCTATGGCCGATCAGCAGCGCGGGCGCGCGGTGCTGCTGGCGCAGGTAGTCGGCCGCCGCCAGCAGGTCGGCCACGTTGGAGGAAAAATTGGTATTGGCGAAATCGCCGCCGCTGCCGCCAAGACCGGTGAAATCGAAGCGCAGCACGCCGATGCCGTGGGCGGTGAGTGCCTGTGCGATGCGCGTGGCCGCGAGCACGTCCTTGCCGCAAGTAAAGCAATGGGCGAACAGGGCAAAGGCGCGGACCGGGCCGGCCGGTAAATCCAGCCGCGCGGCGAGTTGCTGGCCGTCACTTCCGGGGAACTGCAGGCGCTGGGCTTCCATGGACATCCTCATGTGTAACGCAAGCTGTACGAGGTTCCCACTCTAGCGCAAGTTAGCGCCGCGGTGGCGCTGCCGTGCATGGTCTGGCGCACGCGGCGCGCCACCCTGGCGGCCAGCTTGCAGGCGGGCGCATTCCGTTGTACACCGGAATGCACCCGCCGCGCCGGCTCATGCCGCAGCGTGAAGTCCCGCTCGAAGACGCGCTGGACTACGACTGACGGGGCTGAGTCTGCTGACGCCCCGACATCCGCAAGAAGTTCGTGATGCAGGGCGCGGAGCCGATGCAGTACACGCCGGAGTCGTTCGGCAAGTTCGTGGTGGCCGAGTACCAGTCCTGGCGCCCGATCGTCAAGGCCAGCGGCGCGCGCATCGGCTGATGGCCTGCAGCGAAGCCCTGCCGCCCTGTGGCCCTGCCGCCTGCCCTATCGCCACAGGTTGGACTTCGCCAGGTCGACGATCTCGCCGCCGCGCCCGTCGATGATCGCGCGCAGCAGGTAGAGGCTGAAGCCCTTGGCCTCCTTGGTGGTGATGGTGGGCGGCATGGCGAGTTCGAGCCGGTTGGTCTTGACGTCCACTACCACCGGGCCGGGGCGGCTGAATGCCTCCTGCAGCGCCGGCGCCACCAGGCCGGGGTCTTCCACCCGGATGCCGGGGATGCCCGCCGCCGTGGCGATCGCGGCGAAGTCGGTGTCGACCATGTCGGTATAGGTGTCGAGGAAACCCGACGCCTTCATCTCCATGGCGACGAAGCCGAGGTTGCCGTTGTTGAAGATCACCACCTTGACCGGCAGGTTGTGCTGGCGCAGCGTGAGCAGATCGCCCAGCAGCATGGAAAATCCGCCGTCGCCGCACATTGCCACCACCTGGCGCTGCGCGAACAGCGCCTGCGCACCGATGGCCTGCGGCAGGGCGTTGGCCATCGAGCCGTGGTTGAGCGAGCCGATCAGGCGGCGCTGGCCGTTCATGGCGAGATAGCGCGCGGCCCATACCGTGGGCGTGCCCACGTCGAAGGTGAAGACCGCATCCGGCGCCGCGTTTTCGCTGATGCAGCGAGCCAGGTACTGCGGGTGCACCAGCCCGCTGCCCGGCGCGCCGGTGGCAAGGTCGTCCAGCGCGGTGCGCGCCTTGCGGTAATGCTCGAGCGCGCGGTCCAGGTGGGCGCGGTCGCTCTTTTGCCCAAGCAGCGGCAGCAGACCCTTGATGGTCTCCTTCACCGAGCCGACCACCCCGTGCGCCAGCCGGCAGCGGCGGCCGAGGTTCTCGGCGCGGATGTCCACCTGGATGATCGTGGCCTTGGTCGGGTAGAACTGCCGGTACGGGAAGTCCGTGCCCAGCATCAGCAGCGTGTCGCATTCGAGCATGGCGTAGTAGCCCGAGGAGAAGCCGATCAGGCCGGTCATGCCGACGTCGAACGGGTTCTCGTACTCGACGAATTCCTTGCCGCCGAGMGCGTGCACCACGGGCGCGTTCAGGCGCTGCGCCAGCGCCACCACTTCGGCGTGCGCGCCTTCGCAGCCGCGCCCGCACAGCAGGGTGACGCTGCTGGCGGTATCGAGCAGGCGCGCCGTCACCGCCAGTTCCTCGGCCGGCGGCACCGCCGCGGGCGCTTCGGGCAGGGCCAGTTCCAGCAGCGCCGGTGCCTGCACTTCCATCAGGGCGATATCGCCAGGCACCACGATCACCGCCACCCCGCGCTGGCCCAGCGCGGCGCGCATGGCGGACTGCATGATGCGCGGCAGTTCTTCCGGGTTGCTGACCATCTCGCAATAGTGGCTGCAGCCGCGGAACAGCTCCTGCGGGCGGGTTTCCTGGAAATACTCCGAGCCGATCTCCGAGCTGGGGATGTGCGCGGCGATGGCCAGCACCGGCACCCGGCTGCGGTGCGCGTCGAACAGGCCGTTGATCAGGTGCAGGTTGCCGGGGCCGCAACTGCCGGCGCATACCGCCAGCTTGCCGCTCAGGTGGGCCTCCGCGCCAGCCGCGAAGGCCGCCACCTCCTCGTGGCGCACGTGTAGCCACTCGATGGTCTTCTTGCGCCGCAGGGAATCCGTCAGGCCGTTCAGCGAATCGCCGACGAGGCCGTAGATGCGCTCGACGCCGGCCACCGTCAGGATGTCCGCCATCATGTCCGCCACCGTGGTTCCAGCCATGCGTGTTCTCCTGTCGTGGGTGTGCCCGGGTGCACGCGTATCGCTCAAGGCGCCGTGCACCGGCACAAGACAGGATAGGCGGCGCCGCGCCCGCCGGCATAGGCTCAATTGCCGTTTCGCCACGGCATGCGGGAATTCCGGCGGCTAGCGCCGAATGCCGCAGCCGGACCTAGAACCTGGCCTTTTCGCGCAGGGCGCCGCGCAGGAAGTCCGCGAGCGCAACGACATTGCCCGGCGTGGCGGGCTCGCGCCTCCACGCCAGGCMAACGTCCATCGACGGCACCTTGTCGGCGATGCCGCGCCGCACGATGCGCTGGCCCTCCAGCGACCATGGCCGGTAGACCAGGTCGGAGAGGATGGCGACGCCGCGCCCGGCCGCCACCAGGCTGCGCACCGCCTCGATCGAGCAACTCTGGTAGCGAACATCGGGCGCCAGGCCGTATTGGCCCCAGTACTTGCCCACCGTGGAAATGTGCTCGTCCATGTYGAGCAGGATGTAGTCATGCCGCGCCACGTCGGCCAGCCCGATGCGCTCGGCYGTCATCAGGGGATGCTCCGGATGGCCCCACAGCTGCCGCGCGGAGCGCAGCAGTGTTTCGCAGGTGACATGATTCAGGCCGGGCAGGTTCGACACCAGCAGCAGGGCGATATCGATCTCGCCGTCCAGGATGCCCTGCTCGATGTCGTGCCGCTCCCGMTCCAGCACCGACAGCCGGAGCTTCGGGAATTTCCGCTCGAATGCCGGCAGCAGGCCCGGGAGCACATAGGCCGTGATGGTCTCGGTCACCCCCAGGCGCACCGTTCCGGTGATCTCCACCGGCGCGACGGTGATGGCCTCCACCGCATCCAGCACGGCATCCCCGATCTGCTGCGCATGCCGGAGGAAACGCGTGCCGGCTTCKGTGAGACGCACGCCGCTGGCATGCCGCGTGAACAACTGGACGCCCAGTGCCTCCTCGAGGCTCTTCAGKGACGACGTCATCGACGACTGCGACACATGGCAGCGAAGTGCCGCACGCGACACCTGCCCGGACTCGGCCATGGCCACGAAATGCTGCAGTTGCTTCAATGTGGGTAGCATCGATTTTTCCGATATTGCTTTTTCAAAATTAAGAATTAGAAATACTTCGCCATGCTAGCTAGCATCCGGTCAGGAGACAAGATGCGGTGACCAGCAATGAGCAATGAAGACAAGCACGGCTACTKCACGTTGTGCCGCTCCCGGTGCGGGACGGTGAACGTGGTGGCGGACGACGCCCTGATATCGGTGCGGCCGGATCCCGCCCACCCCACCGGCAAGGCCATGTGCCTGAAGGGCAAGTCGGCGCCCGAGCTGGTCCATAGCGCGGAGCGCATCCTCTATCCGATGCGGCGCACCCATCCCAAGACCGACCCCGATCCCGGCTGGGCACGGATCTCCTGGGAAGAGGCCCTGGCGGAGATCGCCCGGCGCATGCTGCAGGCCCGGCGCGATGGCGGTGCCGAGTCGGTGGCCTTCGCCGTGACCACGCCCAGCGGCACGCCGCTKAGCGACAGCATCGACTGGATCGAACGCCTTATCCGGCTCTTCGGCAGCCCCAACACCTGCTACGCCACGGAGATCTGCAACTGGCACAAGGACTACGCGCACGCCTTTACCTTCGGCTGCGGCATGCCGACCGCGGACTACCGGCATGCCGGGCTCATCGTGCTATGGGGTCATAACCCGACCAACACCTGGCTGTCGCAGGCCGAGGCAATCGGGGCCGGCAGGCGCGCCGGCGCGAAGCTGCTGGTGATCGACCCCAGGGAAACGGCGCTGGCCGGCCAGGCGGACCAATGGCTGCGCGTGCGGCCGGGCACCGATGCCACGCTGGCGATGGCGATCGCCAACCTGTTGATCGAAGCGAACGCGTTCGACCTGGACTTCGTCCGCCAGTGGACCAACGGCCCGCTGCTAGTGCGCAGCGACAACGGACGCTTCCTGCGGGGGCGCGACCTGGGGCTGCCGGATGGCGATGCCTACCTGGTCTGGAACGCGCAGACTGCACGGGCGCAGACGTCATCGTCGCTGGCGGCGCAGGATTTCCAGCATCTTGCGCTGCGCGGTTCGTTCAGCGTGGATGACGCCAATACACCGGGCACAGCCATCGGCTGCCACCCTGCTTTCKAGCTCTATGCCGGCGAATGCGCCCGCTACCCGGCAGCCCTGGCCGCGCAGCTGACCTGGGTGGACGAAGGAGATATTCGCCATGCCGCCAGCTTGTTCGCCTCGGCCGGGCGCGTGGCCTATCACGCCTGGTCCGGCGTCGGCCAGCATGACAACGCCACCCAGACCGACCGCGCGATCGCCTGCCTGTACGCCCTGACCGGCAGCTTCGACCGCAACGGCGGCAACCGCATCTACCAGAAGCCGCCCTACAACCCCGTCAGCGGCTCCGGCCTGCTGCCCGCCGGGCAGAAGCCCAAGGCACTCGGCTATGCCGAAAGGCCGCTGGGCCCGCCCGCGCAGGGCTGGGTCACCGCGCGCGATCTCTACCGGGCCATCCTGCATGCACAGCCTTACAGCGTGCGCACGCTGGTGGCGTTCGGCACCAATCCCCTGCTGTCGCAGGCCGACGTGGAAGATGGCGAACGGGCGCTGCGCAGCCTCGACTTCTATGCGCACTGCGACCTGTTCGAGACGCCGAGCGCGCGCTACGCCGATATCCTGCTGCCGGTGAATACGCCGTGGGAGCGCGAAGGCCTGCGCATCGGCTTCGAAATCTCCGCCGAGGCGGAACAACTGGTGCAACTGCGCCAGCGCATGGTCTCGCCGCGCGGCGAATCGCGCTCGGACAATGACATCGTGTTCGACCTCGCGACCAGGCTCGGGCTGTCGGAGGCCTTCTTCGGCGGCAGCCTGGAAGCGGGCTGGAACCATATGCTGGCCCCCTCCGGGCTGAGCGTCGAGCGGCTGCGCGCACAGCCCGAAGGCATCCGCGTGCCCGTGGCCGACATGGAACGGAAGTACGCGGCAAGGCCGCGCGAGCGCGCCTTCGATACGCAGACCGGCCTGGTGGAGTTGTACTCCGAACTGTTGCTGCGCCACGGCTATCCCGCCTTGCCGCGCCCGGGCCAGCCTGCCGGCGAAGCTGCCGGCCCCGCAGGCGAGGGCTTTCCCTTTGTGCTGACCTCGGCCAAGAGCGGCTACTACTGCCACAGCCAGCATCGCGGCCTGCCTTCGCTCAGGCGCAAGGCCGCGCAGCCGGAAGCGGAAATCCCGACCGCACTGGCGGCCGCGCGCGGCATTGCCAGCGGCGATGCAATCCGCGTGACCACGCCCGCYGGCAGCGCCCGCTTTATCGCCAGGGTGAGAGAAGGACTGCATCCGCGCGTGGTGGTGGGCGAGTTCGGCTGGTGGCAACGCTGCGACGCCCTCGCCCAGGGTCCCTTGCCGGTATCCGGCCAGGGCAACAGCAACTACAACGCACTGATCAGCGCGGACAGCATCGACCCGGTCAGCGGCTCGGTGCCCCTGCGCGCCTTTCGCTGCAATGTGGAACGCGAGCCCGGGCTCGACGAGGCGCGGCGCAGGTGGGATGGCTATCGCGCCTTCCGCGTGGCCGGCCTGGCCAGGGAAGCACGCGAGGTCACCTCCGTCTTCCTGGAGCCCGCCGATGGCGGCGGCTTGCCGGATTTCCAGCCCGGCCAGCATGTGACGATCAGGCTCGCCATGCGKCCGGGCGGCGAAGAGGTGGTGCGCTCGTATTCCCTCACCGGCCCGGCCACGGTGCCGGCACGGCGCGGCTACTCGATTTCCGTGCGCCGCGCCACCGGCATGACGGCTACCGGCGAAGCCGTGTCCGGGCGCGCATCCTCGTATATCAACCAGAGCCTTGCGGTGGGCGATGTGGTATCGCTGCGGGCGCCGTCCGGCAACTTCGTGATGCCGGTGCGTTCCCGGCGGCCGCTTGTGCTGCTGGCCGGCGGGATCGGCATCACGCCGTTCATCTCGCTGCTGGAATCCCTCGCGGCCGCCAGCGATCCGGGCCATCCGGTCGATCCGGTCGATCCGGTCGATCGGCCCAGGATCCTGCTGCTGTACGCGAACCAGAACGGCCAGGCGCACGCCTTCCGCTCGCGCATCCGCGCGCTGCGCGAGTGCATCACGGGGCTGGAGGTGATCGATTTCTACGACCGCCCCGACGCGTGCGATCGGCCCGGCATCGACTACGACGTGGCCGGGCGTGTCAGCGCCGGCCATGTCCCGCCGGAATGGCTCGGCGCCCGTCCGCTGGTCTATATGTGCGGCCCGGCGCCGATGATGAGCGCCTTTGCCGATGCGCTGGCGGCCAGGGGAATGCATCGCTCCGACATCTTCCGCGAGGTGTTCCGCTCCCCCGAACGCACGGTGTCCGGTCCCGAGCAGCAGTTCAACGTGGTCTTCGCGAAATMCGCCACCGCGCGCGTCTGGCGCTCGGCCGACGGACCCTTGCTGGGGTTCGCCGAAAGGCTGGGCCTGGCGCTGCCCAGCGGATGCCGGGTCGGACAGTGCGAAAGCTGCGCCGTGCCGGTCGTGTMGGGCCGCGTCCTCCACCTGCATGGCGAAGAGCCGGAGGATGCCGGCGTGTGCCTGGCATGCCAGGCGATCCCCGCGAGCGACATCGTGCTGGATGCCTGATCTCATCCGCGCCGGCGGCGAGCGGCCCGCAAGCCATCACACGTTCCCTCCCCAACTCCATCACGTAAAACATGCAGATACTCGACTCCGACACCACCCGCGCGCTGCTGCCGTTCGATGCGCTCGTGCCCGCCTTGCGCGACGCCTTCATCCGCGGCTGCGAGGTCCCGCAGCGCCACAGCCATGCCATCGGCACGCCCGGCGAGGCGGCAGGAACGGTGCTGCTGATGCCGTCCTGGCAGCCCGGCGCCTACCTCGGCGTCAAKACGGTCACCATCTATCCGGGCAACACGCAGGCTGGGTTGCCGGGCCTGTACTCGACCTACCTGCTGCACGATGCGCGCACCGGCAAGCCGCTGGCGATGATCGACGGCAACGAGATCACCTCCCGCCGCACCGCCGCCGCGTCGGCGCTGGCGGCGTCGTACCTGAGCCGCCGCGATGCGTCGTCGATGCTGGTGATCGGCGCGGGGCGGGTGGCGAGCCTGCTGCCCTATGCGTATCGCGCGGTTCGGCCCATCGAACGCGTAGCGGTATGGGACATCAACGCGCACCAGGGCGAGCTGCTGGCGGCAAGGCTGCGGGCCGACGGCTTCGACGCCCGCTTTGCCGCATCGGTTTCGCACGGCTGCGAAGGCGTCGATATCGTGACCGCGGCCACGCTCTCCACCGTGCCCATCGTCCGGCGGACCTGCCTCGGCCCCGGCACGCACCTGGACCTGATCGGCGGCTTCACGCCAGCCATGCGCGAAGCGGACGATGCCTGCTTTGACGCAACCTCGGTGTTCGTCGACACCGGCGAGGCGGTCCTCAAGGCGGGCGACCTGCTGCACCCMATCGAACAAGGCGTGCTGCGGGCGGCCGACATCCGGGCGACGCTGGCGGACCTGTGCCGGCAAGCCCATCCGGGCCGCGCGGACGAGCAGGAAATCACGGTCTTCAAGGCAGTCGGCACCGCGCTGGAAGATCTGGCGGCCGCCGTCATGGCCTATGAGGGATTCGAAGGCTAGCGCGGCATCGTGCCGCGCGCAAAGCCATGGCAATGCAAGGAGACAGTAAATGAAAAGCGCACCCCTATCCCTGGAAAACGGGGACAACCCAAGCCGCGGCGGACTGGAACGGCTGGCCATCAAGGTCACCGACTGGTCCGAGCGCTGGTTCCCCGATTCGTATATCTTCGCCGCCATCGCGGTGGTCGTCGTGGCGCTCGGCGCCATCGGCATCGGCGCGTCCACGCAGAGCGTGGCGCAGGCCTTCGGCGATGGCTTCTGGAGCCTGATACCGTTCACCATGCAGATGGCGGTGGTGGCGATCGCGGGGTACGTGGTGGCGGCGTCGCCGCCCGCGTCGCTGCTGATCGCGCGCCTCGCCGCCTTGCCCGGGACGGCGCGCGGCGCCGTCGCCTTCGTGGCACTGGTCAGCCTGCTGACCTCCCTGYTGAACTGGGCCGTCAGCCTGATCTTCAGCGGCCTGCTGGTGCGCGCCATCGCGCGGCGCACCGGGCTGCGCGTGGACTACCGGGCCGCCAGCGCGGCCGCCTACCTGGGCATGGGCGCCACCTGGGCGCTTGGCCTGAGTTCGTCCGCGGCGCAGTTGCAGGCGAATCCGGCCAGCCTGCCCAGGTCGCTCCTCGATATCACCGGCGTGATTCCGTTCGCCGAGACGATATTCCTGTGGCAATCGATGGCAATGACCGCCGTGCTGATCGTGGCCTCCCTGCTGGTGGCTTACTTCTCCGCGCCCACCGGGGAGCGCGCCCGCACCGCGAAAGACATGGGCGTGGACCTGGACGATGCCGGCGATGTGACCGGGCGCCCGACGCGCCCCGGCGAATGGCTCGAATACAGCCCGCTACTGACACTGCTGATCGTGGCGCTCGGGACCGGCTGGCTGGTGCACGAATTCACCACCAAGGATCCGGTCCTCGCGATCTCCAACCTCAATACGTACAACTTCCTGTTCCTCATGCTGGGGATGCTGCTGAACTGGCGCCCCAAGCGTTTCCTGCGGGCTGTCGCGAGGTCCGTACCATCCACCGCCGGCGTGCTGATCCAGTTCCCCCTGTACGGCGGCATCGCCTTCATGCTCACCAAGGCGGCGGGCGTGGATGGCGCTAGCCTGTCGCACCACCTGGCGTCGGCCTTCGTCTCGGTGGCCACCAGGGAGTCGTTCTCGGCGGTGATGGGCGTCTATTCGGCGGTGCTGGGATTCTTCGTACCCTCCGGCGGCGGCAAGTGGGTCATCGAGGCGCCGTACGTGATGCAGGCCGCCAACCAGCTGCAGGTCCACCTCGGCTGGGCGGTGCAGGTGTACAACGCCGCGGAGGCGCTGCCCAACCTCATCAACCCCTTCTGGATGCTGCCGCTGCTGGGTGTGCTCGGGATCCGGGCCAAGGACGTGGTCGGCTTCACCTTCACCCAATTGCTGGTGCACGCGCCGCTGGTGCTGTTCATGCTGTGGGCGTTCGCCGCGACCTTGCCTTATCGCCCGCCCGTGATGCCATAGGCTGCGCTTGCCGCCTGGTGTGGCCTGGTGTGGCCTGGCAGGAAGCGTAAAAACCGGGACTGCCCCCGTCCCGGTTTAAGATGCTGGTTTTGCGGCCGGCCCGGCCGGCGCATCCGACTTCCCACCCAGCCAAGCCAACGATGAAGAAGATCTCCCTGCTMCTCGCCGCCCTCGCCTGCGCCGGCGCCGTTCACGCCGCAGCGCCTGCCGGCCCCGCGGAAACCCTGCCTTCCGGCATGACCATMCAGCACCTGGTCAAGGGCACCGGCCCCTCGCCCAAGGCCTCCGACACGGTCAAGGTCCATTACCGCGGCACGCTCACCGACGGCACCGAGTTCGACAGTTCCTACAAGCGCGGMCAGCCGATTTCGTTCCCGCTCAACCGGGTCATCCCGTGCTGGACGGAAGGCGTGCAGAAAATGCAGGTCGGCGGCAAGGCCAAGCTGGTCTGCCCGGGCCCGACCGCCTACGGCGCGCGCGGTGTGCCGGGCACGATCCCGCCCAATGCCACGCTGAATTTCGAGGTGGAGCTGCTGGGCATCGGCGGCTGAACGGACAAGAACGCATGGCCTGCCACCGCCGGCCATGCGTGATGCGTTCCCGCATCAGTTAGACTTGGCCATCTCGGAATATGAATAACAGGGATGAGAAAAGCCGGACGGATCAAATCCTGGAATGCCGACAAGGGCTACGGTTTCATTGAGGTTCACGCCCAGTCGAAAGATGTTTTCCTTCATGTCAGCTCGCTGCAGAATCGCAGCGCCGTGCCCCGGGCTGGCGACCGGGTATCGTTTGAGATCACGACGAGCAAGGAAGGCCGCCCGCAGGCAAGCCGGGTTTCGATAGCGGGCGCCCCGAGGCAGGCAGCAGCGCAGGMATCAGCGCAGGCAAGCCTGCTTCCAGCGGTGACGGGCGCGTTCGCCCTGGCCACGGTGATCGGCATTGCCCTCGCAGGTTACCTGCCGCGCGGCGTGGCGCTCCTCAGCCTTGCCCTCAGTGTGACGGTGTTCGCGCTCTACGCCATGGACAAGGGCCGCGCAGCCCGCAGGGAGTGGCGTGTTCCCGAGGCAAACCTGCATCTGCTCGCCCTCTTCGGGGGCTGGCCGGGCGCGCTTGCGGCCCAGCACCTGTTCCGGCACAAGAACCAGAAGCGGGAATTCCAGTTCATCTTCCGGGCCACCGTGGCGCTGAATGTCGGGGCGATGATCCTCTGGATCACGGCAGTCCGTGCATGAAGCGCGCGCTCCGGACGAATGGCCCGCCGGATGCCCGGGCCACCTGCTGTTTGAACGTTCAGGCCCGGGCTTCCGGCGGAACTCCGGACTGTCGTACAAAAGCAACAAAAAGCTGGCGCGAAGCAAGTCCCCGGGCGGCTCMGGTATTTTCCCCGCCCAACGCTGCGCATACGAGGGCAGGCACGGCCCGAATAGCCGGAATACCTGAAAATCCGTGTCGCGGTCTTTAGAATCGGGCCTGGCCGTAACGCGCTGCCCGCCAAAGCCGATTCCCATTATTCGGGTGATTATGGTATTAGTTTCAGGCTGAGGCTAGCCCACAAAGGACTACGAGTTAAAGATCCCATGACATCGTATACGTATGATGCTGTTCTGACGGACGTACCTCCGCATTMGCTATCTTCCGTCGGGAATCCGCACGTATCGTCTGATGTATCGGCGCAGGACGCCTGGGCACTGCTCGAGACCTCCGGTGGACTGGCTTTGCAGGTCGACACCGCGGGGAGAATCCTGTCCGCTACMGAAGCTTCGGCACAGCTGCTGGCGTACCCCCGGGAATATCTACTCAAATCGTCGGTACTCGACCTAGTCTCGCTCGAGCAGTGCGAACAGCTCGCGGCGATGCTCACGGCCTGCGAGCGCGACGGCGACGTCAAATGCGGCCAGGTCAGGTTCCTGGGCGGAATTGGCGAAAGCCGGTGGCTGGACCTCCGCATCGCCCCCTGCGCGAACGACGACGGCAACGCGTATCTGTCCTTGTTCGGGCACGACGTCACCCACTGGGTCAGTAACGAACGACGGCTCATCGACGAATCCTTCCTTGACCCCCTGACGGGCGTAGGCAACCGCGCATTGATGAGCAAGCGCATTGCCGAATGCTTTGCGCAAGCCGGGGCAGGAACGGCGCCCTTCGCCGTTGCCTTGATGGATCTCGACGGGTTCAAGCGGGTGAACGACTCGCTGGGCCATGAATTCGGCGATGCCTTGCTCAAACAGGTCAGCCTGCGCCTGCTGGGCACCGTGGGTCCGGGGGATATGGTGGCGCGGCTGGGTGGTGACGAATTCGTGCTCCTGCTGTCCAGGGTCGCATCGGAAGCGGCTGCCGTCGCCACACTGGAACGAATCATCCACGTCTGCAGGCAACCGTTTCATCTCGCGGGCTGCCAGGTCCGTGTCACCACCAGCATCGGCCTGACCTTCGGCACACACGCATCCCAGTCCGAGTCGCAACTGCTCAAGCATGCAGACCTGGCCATGTATGACGCAAAGGCCCAGGGCAAGAATCGCTACTGCGTATACTCGCCGGAACTCGGCCATCGCCAGGACGAGCAGTTCCGCATAGAGCAGGCCATATTCGAGGCTATCCAGAACGGCGAGTTCGTTCTCCACTACCAGCCTATCGTGTGGCCCGAATCCGGCAAGGTCTGCGCGGTCGAGGCGCTGATGCGATGGGAGCGAAAGGCCGAGCCCATCCCGCCGGACGTATTCATTCCAATTGCCGAGCATAACGGACTCATCAATCACCTCGGAGCGTGGGCGCTTCGGTGCGCTTGTGCGCAGCTCGCGGGATGGGACGCCCAGGGGATGCAGGTGGGATATATATCGGTCAATGTCTCGCCCGTTCAGTTCAAGCATCCGGGATTCGCCGCCAGCGTCAGAAGGGCAATTCACGACGCCGGCATCAGCGCCGAACGCCTGGTTCTCGAGATCACGGAAAGCGTATTGATGACTGACCCCGAGGCAGCACAGGAATTGCTGATGGAATTACGCGCACTGGGCGTCCGGTTCGCGGTTGACGATTTCGGAACCGGTTACTCAAGCCTGTCCTACCTGCGGCGCTTCCCGCTATCCGCGTTGAAGATCGACAGGAGCTTCGTGGCCGACATGATGGACTCGCCGCATGCGCGGACCATCGTATCGGCCGTGCTCTCGCTGGCGCGGGAACTCGGCCTGGTGGCAATCGCGGAGGGCGTGGAATCGGTAGAGCAAAATCAGCTGCTGGCCAGGCACGGATGTGCGCTGGTTCAGGGGTGGCTATATTCGAAGGCGCTCAGCGCGCCGGATTTTGAGAGCATGACTCGGGCCGGTCAATTGTTATTTGACGATTCCCAGGCATTTGCGAAATAGATGCCATCATGTCAAAGAAACAGTTCTTCGAAATGCTCTGGAGCCGAATGGCTCAGCAAGGGGACTTCCCCACACTGCAGTTCAGCATTGACAACATATTCAAGACGCTGAACAGCGACAGCAGCGTCGGCGAGATGGCCGCCGGCGTACTGTCTGACTTCAGCCTGTCGCAGAAGGTCATTCGGCTGGCCAATTCCGCCATGTACCGCACTTTCGGCGGGGAGGTGACGACGGTATCGCGCGCCATCCTTGTGCTGGGTGTCGATGCGATAAGCCATCTCTCGCTGGGGGTCCAGCTTCTCGAGTATTTTTCCGGGGTCGCCGCCAACCGCCCGCAGGCTGCCAAGGCATTGCAGCAAACGCTGATTGCCGGCGAGCTCACAAGGGCCCTGAGCAACGCGCAGGGCATAGGCCAGGCGGAAGAGGCCGTGGTCTGCACGTTGATGCATCACATGAGCCGCCTGCTCCTGGTCTTCTACTTTCCTGAAGAATGGAATCAGATCCAGGATTCCTGCCAGGAAGACGCTGCCGKGGAAAGCGACGCAATCCAGCGTGTGCTGGGCGTGACGCTGGAAGACATCGCGCAGGCGGCCGCCATCAAATGGCGGCTGCCGTCCCTGATCGCGACCTCGATGACGCGGGCGAGCTTCGACAAAGAGACACCGCTGGAGTCCCATGCCGACTGGCTGGGTGCAATGGCCAAGGTTTCATCGCAGGCCGCGGCGCTGATCTGCAGCGGGGAACCGGAGGATGTCGTCCAGGCCGCGATACTGGAGCTCGCGCAAACGCTGGGCCTGCAACCCGAGGCCATCGAAATCGCGGTAGCGCAGGCGCAGACACTCAATGCCTCGATGCGCGACGCCGCATCCGCGGACACCGCCGAGGCGGTCGCGCCAACGAACTCAGCCAAACCGCACGACGCTCTCGCGCGCCTGCGGCAGAGCCTTGGCGAGATACAACGCGAAGGCGGCGAGCTGCCAATTTCCGAACTGGCCCCGCTCGTTCTCGAATCCGCCATGCGGGCACTGAACTTCTCGCATTGTTTTCTCATGCTGCTGAACCCGAAGGCAAAGCGCTTCGGGGCGCGTATCGGATTTGGCGACGGCATGCGAGAGAAACTGGAGGCGCTATCGTTCGAGGAGGGCTTTGTCCCGGATATATTCCACTTTGCCGCCACCGCGCGCAAACCGCTGGTGATCGAAGATTCCTTCGACAAGGAAATTGCCCACCGCGTGCCCCGCTGGTACCGTGAACAGTTGCCCGATGCCACCTCGATCCTGCTGGCCCCGGTGACCATCAGGAATCGCTGCGTCGCACTGATCTACGGAGACTGGGGCACGACCGCTTGCGTGGGCGGCTTGTCGGAGGAGGAACTGGAAGCGATGGAACTCCTGACACGAGAAATCTCATCGAGCTTCCTCAGGTCTGCCTGACCCTTCAAGCGGCGCAGTCCCCGGCGGCACTTGCGAAAGGTCGGCGGGATGCCCGGACATCTTGTGCAATTCCCGGACAATGCGCAGTCAGGAAGGGACACCTCCCCCACCTCGCAGTGAGATATCCCGCCTGGGGACATAGAATCGTGATGCTGTGGTGAGGGAGTGTCGCCAGGAAGATCCTGGCTCACCGTACAGCGGCAACGAGATGCATGCGCATCTGTGGAGAGTCGACTGTGAAATGCTTTGCGGTKAACGGAGTGAACGGAGTKAATCTCAACGTCGTCGAACGAGGCGAAGGAGCCCCCATTGTCTTCATTCACGGACTGGGAGCAAGTCTCGAAAGCTGGGATGAAGAGGTAGCGCACTTTGCAAAGCAGCACCGCACGATTGCGTATGACGCCCGCGGGCATGGACAGTCAAGTCGCGGAGGAAAGTTCGGTCTCGAACATCATGTCGAAGACCTCAGGTGCCTGCTGGATGCACTCGGGATCGATCACTGCACCGTGATGGGAGCTTCCATGGGCAGTTACATCGCCCAAGGCTTCGCCGCCACATATCCGCAGCGGGTCAAGGAGTTGGCCCTGATTGTGACCAAGAGCAATGGTGCAACGTCCTCTTCCGCCCGCATCCTTGAGKAGCACAAGCTCGAGGTGGAGCACCTGACACATCGGGAAACGCAAGAGTTCCTTCTTGGGTTCGCCTTCGGACCCTATGTGGACCCTATCAAGAAGGATGCTCATATCAAGAGGCTTATGCGCTCTCTTCTATCAGAAGACGAGATGGCCGCGGCGGGGGGCGCACTCGTCGGCTTCGACTTCCGKGGAATTCTCCCCAAGATCAGTGCAAAGACCATCGTTATCTCAGGAGCGCACGACCGGCTCAATCCGCCGCAGGAGGGCGCAGCCTGCGCTTCCCTCATTCCGGGTAGCCGGTTCGTTGAGCTCAGCCGGTCTGGACATTTCCCGGTAGTTGAACAAGCGGACGACTACTTCCAGGCATTGGACAGCCTGCTTGGCTAACAAAGGCAATGTGTCGAGCTCTCATTAGTGCCACGTTGCCATGGGCTTTGCGAATCGCAAGAATAGACCTGTACATTGGTAGCTAGGGTGAACCGCTTGTGTTGCTTTGGCATCAGGAGATGTCAACTCCCAATGCCCCGACCCTCCCGGTCACGCCGCAATGCGGAAGCCGCCTGTATTCGGCCGGCGAAACGCCAAGTCGCCTGAGGAAGGCTCGCCTGAGGCTATTAGGGTCACCGAAGCCCGTAAGGGCAGCCACACGTTTTAGCGGATTCCTGGTCTCTTCGAGCATCCTGCGTGCGGCATCCAGTCGCGCTCCCTCAACGAAATCCGCAGGCGTCACGTTGCACTCCTGTTTGAAGATGCGGGCAAAGTTTCGCGTGCTCATCCCCGCATGGGCGGCCAAATTATCCACTGAAAGCTGCTTGTTCAGATTTTCCACCACCCAATTCTGGACATCCCGAATCACGCTMTTCTCTGCAGTCTGCGCAGCCAGATGCGCACTAAACTGGGATTGGCCACCGGGCCGCTTGAGGAACATCACAAACGCACGGGCAACTTTCAGKGCAATCGMTCGCMCAAAGTCCTCCTCTACCATAGCAAGCGCCAGGTCCAACCCTGCCGTKACGCCAGCGGATGTGTAGATATTTCCATCCTTCACATAGATCTGGTCCGGCTCCACCTTTACCTTGGGGAACATTCGGCCCAGCCTGGCAGTTGAGTTCCAATGTGTTGTTGCACGTCTTCCATCCAACAACCCTGTGTGCGCCAAGAGAAGCGGTCCCGAACAGACCGAACCAATCCGACGAACCGTCTTGGCGTAGCGATTAAGCCAATCTCGTATTGCGGTGTMCTTTTCAGCAAGATTCACCAAAGGACTACCGGCGATCAGAAGCGTGTCTATATCGGGGCTGCTGGTATCAAGCGTAGCATCCGGCGTAATCTTCATTCCGTTCGATGCAGTCAGAATGCCGGGCGTTGGCGACACAATCTCGAACTGGTACGCGCCTGGATTTCCTGCCTGACGCGCAGCCTCGTTGAAGACATCGATAGGCCCGACCAAGTCGAGCATCTGGACACTCGGGAAAGCAAGTACAGCGATTTTCATAGCAACAACAGACGTAGATGGCCGGGCGACCGCCTCAAAGGGAGAGAGAGAAAGAGAGCGATACCGCTCCCGCCAGTCGGCAATCGGTAACGTGCAGACGCATCAGCGCGTGCCGATATCCGTAACCGAGCCTTCTCTCCGCAACTGCCGACGCTCATAGTGTCGACAGAACGTGAACTCCGCAGTAAGCAAGACGATACGTTGGCGGAGAAACCACAGGCGAGCACTTCGTCGTACATAAGCGAGAAAGGGTTTTGCAGGCCAGGCCAAACCAGACCACGGCCCGCCTCGCGGTCAGCTCCCGGAGCATGCGGGGATCTTTCACAGTCAGAACATAGTTCTTCGATGCTTKGTTTTGTAATGCGCGACTCCCCAGACTCTTGAGAAGATGCAACAATCGGAGGACCGGAGCGGCTATTCTCCCCACAGCTTCATTAGCTCAATCTTCGGACAGCGATTCTGCACTGCAAGCAGCCACCCCATACGGGCCCACTTCACCGCCTCGCTATTAACGATGCCAAGCTGGAGCCACACCCCACGAAGCCCAAGAAGAACTGCCTCTACGACCTCCGGCGGGACATCACGGCTTTGCCGGCAAATATGAGCCCATTGAATCCGTTCGCCCACCTCCGCCAGCTTTGCCGCTGCATCAGTCAGGCTGGAATGGCATAGCTCGCCCAATACTCTTTGGCCCGCGTGACKGGGATTGACGGGCACGATGCGAAAGCCATCGCGCTGCAGAAATCTGGCTACTTCATAGCTAGCTGTGTCTGGAATGGTGGAGAGGCCGACAATTGCGACGGTTTTCATTGCCAGTATTGCGCGAACTTCACATATTCCCCCATTGAATACTTCCCTCCTTTGTTTCGAGATGCTCTCCCTCCAAAAATCGATATCAACATGTGTTGGCCTCGCCTGTACCGTAACTCTGCATCAGCATGGTCATGACATCCTCCCAACCGTATCTATGCCTCAAACTCTACGTCTTTCCTTCCAGGATTTTTTTCACAACTTTGTTTGAATTTGTCGAAAAATATAATGTGTATTCAACGGCTACTTTAACGGTGGGCGCAACGATGCGCATCGTATGCCGCGCCCCGCCGAGGGACGAGGCGTCGCAAAAGACCATCCCACCGGGAGCCTGGGCTACGCGCCGAGCCTTTMATCACTTTCGAGCTCGATTGGTCTGCACTCAAACTTAGCCAAAATTATGGCAAATCCAGCCATATATGCTGGTGGTAGCACACGCCAGCTTTCACCTTGCTGGTRTGCTAGGCAGAATGGCAAATTCGGCGCGCCGGCTCTCATAAAGTGATGCAGATGTTCTCTTCTGCGGCACTGCATGCCGTGGTGCCGATTTTGATAGGTGAATATGGCGCTTGCCGCTGCGAGACTCGGTACGCGCGCCAAGGCCTAGACGATGGATGTGGGGATGGACAGTACGAAGCGCAGACTACTGCTCGTAGAGGATGACAATAGGCTAGCGAAACTCATCTCGGAGTATCTGAGTGAATTCGACATTGCGACGAGCACGTGCAATCGCGGGGACGAGGCCATAGCCGCGTATCAGGAACTGAAGCCAAACCTGGTTGTTCTAGACCTGATGCTACCTGGGCTGGACGGAATGGAAGTCTGCCGTCGCCTAAAGCAAATCTCGTCGGTTCCGATTCTCATGCTGACGGCACGTAAAGACCCTTACGACCAGATCGTAGGTTTGGAGTTGGGTGCCGACGACTTCGTAGCCAAGCCCGTCGAGCCGAGAGTCCTCCTGGCACGGGTTCGGGCCCTGCTGAGACGTAGTGAACAAAACTCCGCCTCCATTCGACACGAGAACTTGAAGATTGGGGGTCTGGAAATTCACTTGAGCGACCGCCGAGTCGTCTGGCGTGAGGAGACCATCCCACTTCGCACCAAGGAGTTCAACCTCCTTCTTGTGCTGGCGCGGCAGGCCGGAACTGTACTAGATCGAGACCAAATTCTTAAGGAGCTGCGTGGCTTTGGCTTTGACGGCTTCGACCGGTCGGTTGACAACTACATTTGCAGGCTGAGACGTCACTTCGAGGACTCATGGGATAAGCCTGAACGCATCAAGACCATTTGGGGCCAAGGCTATTTATTAAGCCCTTCGGCCTGGTAGCAACCGTGCKACGCTTCCTTATCCGATTGTATGTATTTGTCCTGGTTGCCACTTTTTCCGCAATTGCATTGGTGGACCTTGGCTTGCCGCGGGTCTTCCATAGCCGGTACACCGAGATGCAGCGGGAGGCCGTTCAAGGGTACTCCGACCTACTCTCGCAACGCATCCTCTCCCATCCATACGCCGAGTGGCCGCATGTCATCGACGATCTGAATCTACGCAGCCGCAACCGGCTTTCGCTGGTATCAATTCCTCCGTCCGACCTCATACACGAGCAGGACCTCGCAGACCTGCACGATGGTCTCCCGGTGTTCGCAGCCGACGGCAACGCTTTCTACCTGCGCCTTGGCTCGACAACGTTAGCCGCCCGCGTTGGAAAAACAAAGTTCAGAACACAGGCCGTCTTCTACGCCGCGTACGGAATTGTCGCAGCGCTGGTTCTCGCCGCAAGCTTGTTATGGGTGCGTCGCCATTGGACTGAACTGGATTCACTAAGCTCTGTCGCCGAAGAGTTCGGGCACGGCGACATGTCCGCGCGCTCGCAGCTCCCCCGAACATCCTACATATCCGGACTAGCTCGCCGTTTCAATCAGATKGCCGATCGCATCGAACTCTCTTTTGAGGCGCAGAAGCATCTGATGAACGCCGTGTCCCACGAACTCCGCACGCCAATCTCTCGCGTCGCCTTTGAGCTAKAGCTATTGAAGTCATCCACCTCTCTAAGCAAGGTACATGCGCGCGCGGAAGCAATGCATGGGGATATCAAGGAACTGGAGTCGCTCGTAGCCGAGATTCTTGAACTCGGCCGCCTGGAGCACCTGCTGCCGGGCGTAACTCGCGCACCGTTCGATGTCCAACCCGTCATCGAGATGGCGATAGAGGCAACCAGGCCTGAGGCCGCCGCTGCGAACATTTCTGTCCACGCCCAGCTTAATKGCGTTTCCCGTCTATGCGGCGAATCGCACGGCATTGGCCGCGCCCTCGCGAATCTTCTTCGTAATGCCATACGCTACGCCACCAGCAGTGTGGTGATCACTGTCCTTGAGACGTCAGGTCATACGGTCACCATCTCCGTGGAGGATGACGGGCCCGGCGTCCCTGAGGGTCAGAGAGTGCTGGTCTTTCAGCCATTTCATCGTCTTGACAGCAGTCGCGACAGACGCACGGGTGGCCATGGCCTCGGCCTCTCTATCGTCATGCAGGTCGTGAAAGCACACCATGGGTCCGCCGTATGCGAGCAGTCCAAACTGGGGGGCGCTCGCTTCGTCATGCTTCTTCCTGGAGCGTCCGCCGACGGACGCAAGATGGCCTGACAACTGGAGACAAATCTACACAAAGCCATGACCCACGCAGGCAGGCTCCATTCGTATAGTCGGATGCACTATCAACCTGCCTGTTTTTTACCATGCGCAATCTACTACTACTCCTCGGCTGCTGTACCTTCGGTTTCGCCGCCGCATCCACCGTGGATAATCAGACTGGGAGTCAATCTCCATCGTCGACGACGTCATACAKCGTCGGCCTGGCCGGGGGTGTCGTGCCGAGGTACCTGGGCAGCAAAGACTACCACGCGGTGGCACTTCCTACCTTCGCCGTGACTTTGCCGAATGGACTCTTTGCCTCCGCGACAGACGGCATCGGAGCCCGTTTCAGTTCATCCAGTGGCTTTTTTGGCAGTGCTGCATTGACMTACGATCTGGGACGAAAGGACGAGAATCGACCTGGGMTCCCGGGCTCCGACCACCTGCGCGGCATGGGTGACATCAGCGGCTCCGCTGTCAGCGTCCTCCAACTGGGCTTTTCCCTGACCCCGCAGATCTCCCTCACCTCAACTTTCAGGGTTCCGCTCACGCACCGCGAGCGCGGAATCACTTCTCGTACCGCAGCGAAGTTCGACTTGGCAAAGACTGACCGGGATGTTGTTTCCCTTGATGTCGGCGTGCTCGCCGGAACCCGCAAGTACAACCAGACCTTCTTTGGAGTAACGGGGTCGCAAGCTCTCACTTCGGGCTTCAATGAATACGCCGCCCATTCCGGCGTATATGGCGCCGACTCGAGACTCGTCTGGACCCATAAGCTGACAAGCAATTGGGCTATCACCAGCGCAGTTTCGGTTACTGGCTTGCTCGGCGATACGGCGCGAAGCCCAGTTGTCCAGCGACGCCTTGCTGTGTACGCGCTATCGTCAGTCAACTACACTTTCTAAACAGGCTTCGGCCTGTCCGTGCGAGTCTGATGAGGCTCGAAGCGAAACAAACCGTCTGGAAGCGAATCGGCAGACACACTGAGGACAGCGCCTGACACCGTTTACGATCGACCGCCACCGGAAGGAACGAATCGACCCGTACTCGACGGTCCCGCACTTGCCGAGTACGTGAACGAAGGCGCCTTCGGACAACAGGATTCCCACGTGGGAGAACGCTCTCATCTCGGTATTGAAGAAGACGAGGTCGCCCGGCAACGCCTCGGACAGTTCTACGCGCGGGAGCAGTTCTGCCGCCATCATCAAGTTCGCGGGGAACGCTCGTTCCGTTGTCTGCTCAATCACGTGGCGGACAAAGCTGAAGGCGCCGAAACCGCTTTCCAACGTTCCCAGGCCCGTGACGCAGCGATGACCGACCATGTTCTCGGCGTAATTGGCAATCGGGTTACTGCTATGGCGCACCATGCCCCCTTACACAGGAACATCAACGCGCCTGGCCTGGTCGAAGCGACCGTGCCAGTATTTCGCATTCATGCTCTCAGCCCGCACTGCGCCTCCCTCCGCTTCAGTTTCCCGAAATCCTTGGCGCATGGTCATATGGCTTCCGAAGGCCAGACGAGAGTTGAGCGACTCGCAAGATCAGGTCGCCACGACAGCAAGTCGCTAGCCGTGGGACCTGACTATTACTCCGTCTTTCGGTACATGTACTTCCGCGACCAGGGGATGGACCCCGCGTTGCGACGAGCCTTCTGCCCAACGACCTGGTAGATGGCCACGTTGTCGACATCAAACGCAAACGCGCAACCCGCCAGGTATACGCGCCAGATTCGATACTTCTTCTCACCGATGGCCTCGCGAATCTCCGCGGCCTTCTCCTCAAAACGCTCGGTCCACATAGACAGGGTCTGTGCGTAGTGCCTTCGCAGATTCTCGATATCGAGCGCCTCGATTCCGCCCTCTTGCATCGCCTTAAGTGCCAACGAGATATGAGGTAACTCACCCTGCGGGAAGACATACTTATCGATGAATCCGCCACCGCCATGGGGCGAGTCTGCACTAGAGGCATCGCTTGATGTGATGCCATGATTCATCACGACCCCACCCTCCGACAGCAAGGAGGCGACTTTCCCGAAATAGCGCGGCAGATTCTCCAGGCCGACGTGCTCGAACATGCCAACACTGGTAATCCGGTCAAAGGTACCCGCAACGTCGCGATAGTCCTGCAGGCGAATTTCGATCGACGACGCTAGACCGAGCCTCTCCACCCGCTCTTTGGCAAAGCGATACTGATTCTCGGAGAGGGTGATGCCAACGCACTTCGCCCCGTATTTCTGGGCGGCGCGAATGACAAGGGCACCCCATCCGCAACCGATATCCAGCAAAGTCTGCCCTCGCTGGACGCGAATCTTCGTCAGAATGTGGTCAATCTTCTTTAACTGGGCGGAATGCAGGGTCTCGCTTCCATCCTCGAAGTAGCCACACGAGTACACCATGTTCTCGTCCAGCCAGAGACTGTAGAACTCGTTGGAGACATCGTAATGATATTCAATGGCGGCCTTGTCTTCGTCCTTGGAATGCCCCAATCGCCGGACTGTCTGGGCCAATCGGTCCCACGTGCCCCCATCGTCCGAGCCCAATTCCGCGAGGCGATAGCCCATATGGATAATGTCGGTGATRTCGCCATCAACATCGATTCTTCCTTGCACATACGCTTCACCAAGACTGTCCAAGCTTGGCGATACAAGGTAAGGCAACGCTCTTGAGTCGCGTACCGACAACGTTACTTTCGGGTTCCCGAAGCGTCCCAGGTCGAAGGCGCTTCCGGTCCATAGCTTGATCCGCACCGGGACGTCCGCATCTTTTCTGACCCGAGCAACCCACCGTTCCAACCCTGCATCAACAGCCATTCGCAGCATACATATCCCTTCATTGAACCGAATCGAGCAAATCCCCAGCAAACGAATCGGTCCATTTCTCCAATGAATCTTTCGCTCTCTCATTCAGAGCCATCGCTAACCGGACCGCMGGATCGCTTCATCTGCGACGCTACGCCAAGCCGATTAACTCCAGGAACATTCTCGATTGCGGTGCTTTCCGGGTAAAGAGTCCCCACGCGGCATGGCCCGCCAACCTTGGGACAGTTTCCGCCACTACGGTTAGGCGGCCCCTTGAGCCGCCTGCAAAGAACGATCCACCGCACATCGGTCTAACCGAAATTTCAACTACGGTCATCAATGCCCCGTGAGTTGAAACCAGAAAAGCTCCACAACCCGAGACGATAGTTACCTCGCACGCGACTTGTGGATGCACATTACGTTAATTCCATCTTCATGATCTGCCCGGCAACAGATTCAGACTTTGATGCATGACATACGGCCATCTTAGCGACATTGTTTGGTTTAAATAATAGACTCGTTTCGTATCATCCAAGACCGGAATTTTCCCATCATGCACATAGCTATCTTGATCTTCCCGGGCGTGCAATTGCTCGATGTCGTCGGCCCAATGGATGTCTTCAGCGAGGCGGCGAGACAGGCAGGAAGCCCTCACGCGTATCGAATCAGCTTGGTGGGAATCGACGGAAACGTTGTCATCGCTTCCAACGGCATCCGTGTTACGCCAAACATGACCATTGCCGATTACCTCGGGGACATTGATACGCTACTGGTACCCGGGATGCAGAACAGGACGGCAATGGCGGTCGGGGAGATCACCGTGCAATGGCTGAAAKACCAGGCAAAAGTCGTGCGCCGGCTGGGCTCCATCTGCTCTGGCGCCATGGTGCTGGCCAACGCAGGGCTGCTGGACGGGAAGCGTGCCACGACCCACTGGGACGCCACAAACCAGCTCGCCGCCAGGTTCCCTCGTGTTCAGGTCGAGCCCGATAGGCCCTACATCAAGGATGGGCAGGTCTATTCATCCGCTGGCGTTACCGCCGGAATGGACTTGGCTCTCGKGATGGTCGAGGAAGACTTTGGGAAGTCCGTCGCGATGAAAGTGGCGCGGGAGCTTATCATCTTCCCGCGCAGGCTCGGAGGGCAGCTCCAGTTCAGCGGGMGTTCATGTGGCCCGCGGGTGCGGCCGCACGGTGAGATTTTCGAGGTGCAGGAATGGGTGCGCCGAAACCTGGACAAGCCGCTGACGATTGAGCAACTAGCCCTGCAGGCTGCCATGAGCCCGAGGAACTTCCAGGCGAAATTTGAGGAGGAGGCCAAGGTGGCACCAAGCATCTTTGTCGAGTCTGCCCGTGCAACCGAGGCAAGCAGACTGCTGAGGGAGACCACTTACCCGATTGCAAAGATTTGCACGATGTGCGGATTCTCGGATTCCAAGGAGTTCCGGTTCGTCTTTCGGCGACACTATGGGGAGAGCCCGCTCGCCTACCGCAGACAATTCGCCGGGCAGGCAAAGTCCGTTGACCCGACGGGTGGCCACGATGGCATGCAGGGATAGGGCGTCCAGCAAGCCAAGGCCGCCCCGGGGTTGGGCGGCGGGCGCCGTGCTAGGCCGCCTCCCCTCCAACCAGTCTCAAGCCAATCACGCCGCAGAGAATCAGCGCCAGGCAAAGGATTCGAGCGCCGGTTATTGAATCCCCAAGGAAAGCCATGCCCACTGCCGCGGTACCCGCCGCGCCAATACCCGTCCACACGGCGTATGCGGTGCCAACCGGGAGGCTACGCAGAGACAGCGTCAGCAGAACAATACTCGTCAGGCCCGTGGCGATGGCGAACAAACTGGGCCCTGGTCGACTGAACCCCTCCGACCACTTCATCCCAAACGCGAAAGCTATTTCCAGTAGTCCAGCAATAGATAGAATAGTCCAAGCCATATTTAATCCAATGTAAGTGGCGCCGAAATGACAGGCGCTATCCTCCCCCTGGGCAACGGCCCGGAATAATGTGCAGGCGTGCCATGGTGCATTGCGCATGGATTCCAGGATAAGGAGGACGGGGTAGCCTTCCGCTCGCGCGATGAGTACCGAGCATTCTGTACTACTAATTCTCMGTTTGACGGACAGCTTGAGTTCACTTCCGGCCAGACCGCTCTTTCTTTGAGCCTGGTCTACGCGTCAACGCGGATGGAATCACAACCCGCTGCTCGGCGTAGGCAAACCTGCAATTTCGGCCGTACTGAAAKGGCTATCTGCCACTGTCCGTATTTGCGGCGCCGTGCAGCGTACGCTGCACGCTGGAGGAAACGATGTCCCCTGCGCTCGTATGGGGGCGGGCCGGCGAGCCGGTGTAGTCCGTCCAGGGGTGAGGGCCTGGTTCCGAGAGGGCGTGTGATTTGCGAGGCCGCTGGCTGGCGACTTTCGCGTAGCGTGCTGCACCTGGGAAGGCCAATCCGGCCTCAAATACGACAAATTCGGCCATGCTGTTTTGGCTGGCAGAAACCAGATCGAAGGTTGGCCGAAACTGCCACATCTTGCATCTTTCAGTCGCGCACTCCGGCTACCATAATTCAGTCATTCCCAACKGGCCAACAAATCTGCGAGCCGAAGCATACGGCTAGCCGKACCCGTTTTCCTGKGTACGCTGCAAAATCAGACAATTTTTCGTGGAGCTTGAGATGAGTACGACTGTAAGTCATTCCGCTGGAGCAGAGGTCAAAACACACTCGGTCAGGCATTTGCCCGTCAACCTTTTTGGCGCGGTAATGGGTATCTCTGGCCTGTCTCTAGCGTGGCGATTGGCTCATCGGGCCTTTGGCGTCAACCCGGTCATTGCTGAAGTCATTGGAATTGTCGCAATTCTCACGTTCGTGGTTCTGTCTATCGGCTACATAGCCAAATGGATTAAGTATCCGGCGACCGTGCACGGCGAATTCACTCATCCTATCGCCGGCAACTTCTTTGGAACCATTACCATTGGCATACTCCTGCTTTCCTCAGTCTTGGGCTTCTATAGCGAGTCGCTGGGTCAGGTAGTCTGGGGGGTGGGCGCAGTTCTTACCATTGTTCTGAGCTTTATCATCACTGCCCGCCTTTTCAAGGGTAAGCAGGACCCTACGCATGCAGCCCCGGCGTGGCTTATCCCCGGTGTTGCGACGTTGGATATCGCCGTTGCGGGCGGGACGATGCCGATGGCCTGGGCACACGAAGTGAACATGTTTGCGGTCGCGGTCGGAACGATGATGGCGATGGTTTTCTTCACCATGATCTTTTCGCGTGTCGTGCACCACGAGCCGCTCCCCAAGGGGATGGTTCCCTCGCTCATCATCATGATTGCGCCGTTCGAAGTTGGATTTCTTGCATACGTGAACGTCGCTCAGCATGTCGATATGTTCGCGTCGCTGCTCTTCTACTTCGGCTTCTTCCTCTTTATCGTTCTCGGCTTCAAAGTCTTCCGCCGCTCGATTCCTTTTGCTGCGTCCTGGTGGGCGATTAGCTTCCCGATGGCTGCCCTGGCGAATGCCGCACTGAAATATGCACTCTTTGCCAATACCTGGCCGCTGACGCTAATCGCCGGCCTCATCCTCGCCATCCTTACGATTGCGATTGGCATCTTGTTCATTCGCACGCTTCACCTGCTCTTCAGCGGCCGCTTGCTGCTTGGCTGAAGTCGCTAGACCTGCGCCGCACGTTCCCGAGCCGGGCCCCCGATAGACGGCGGCCCGGCAACCCGCGGCAGAGGGCAATTCCCCGGGTGCTCCGCACGGGAAACGCACGGCCTCCGTACAAGGGGAAGGCAGCGTAGTTTCAAGAAAGATGGCAACCAGACTCCCGCGCCAAATACAGCCAATGATGGCGCAAACACGGACCCCCAAAGGCCGGTTGACCTTTTCTGATTAAACAGCACGCAACAGGCCTCGACCAATAAGCGACCATGAAAGTAGCCGTACTTGCATTTCCGGGCGTCCAGATGCTTGATGTGGTTGGCCCAATTGACGTGTTCAACGAAGCCGCMAGGCAGGCTGGAAATCCGGGCGCATACACGTTMGAAATCATCACGCCGGAGCGCGGCGAAGTCCGKGCATCAAATGGCATGACGTTCTTCTCCGACGCTGGCATCGCATCAGCGAGTGGTGACATTGACACGCTTCTTGTTGCAGGCAGCCCGAAGATGCGCGAAATCGAGGAGCAAGCGGCCCTGCTCTCCTGGCTCGTGCAGCAAAGCAAACGGGTGCGCAGGCTTGGCGCCGTGTGTTCGGGGGCGTTCTTGTTGGCCCGTGCCGGTCTTCTGGATGGAAAGAGGGCTACGACGCACTGGAACGCATCGACCCGCCTGGCGAGCACATTTCCCGCCGTAACCGTGGAACCTGACCGTATCTACATCAAGGATGGAGCTACCTACACATCCGCAGGCGTTACCGCGGGCATGGACTTGGCATTGKCCTTGGTCGAAGAGGACTTCGGTCGCGGTGTGGCGTTGAAAGTCGCAAGAGAGTTCGTGATGTTCCTCAAACGGCCAGGTGGGCAATCGCAATTCAGCGCTCACCTGGCGGCCCAGACCGCTGAGAAGA
This sequence comes from Cupriavidus sp. 05T41, assembly GCF_056396525.1. NCBI lineage: Bacteria > Pseudomonadati > Pseudomonadota > Betaproteobacteria > Burkholderiales > Burkholderiaceae > Cupriavidus > Cupriavidus sp. 05T41. The sequence goes on along the minus strand of NZ_JBFTLQ010000026.1, from coordinate 84,440 downwards.
GCGTTATTCGCGACGTGCAGAACTGGGTGCTTGAGAACATTGAGAAGCCCCTTTCCGTAGACCATCTTGCGCTGCACGCAGGAATGAGCACGCGGAACTTTGCCCGCATGTTCAAGCGCGAGTCGAACACGACACCGGCCGAATTTGTMGAAGGGGCTCGTCTGGACGCCGCGAGGCGGATGTTGGAGGAAACTGCCAATCCCTTGAAGCGGGTCGCGGCACTCTGCGGATTCGGCGACCCCAATAGCCTTCGCCGCGCATTTGTTCGTCGCCTCGGCGTCACACCGGCAGACTACAGGCGCCGGTTTCGGACTGCCACCTAGCTCGCCCCAACACCGCGTACTCACTCAAAGCGGCCCCACGAATCGGATTTCAAATGCTCAAACGGAAGGTGTTTGTAGATGGAGTGGAAACTCCCGTTGGCCTTACCCTGTGGGGGCTATTGCGGAACAGGTCCGATTTGGAACTATCATGCTATGAGCCCTTCGTCCACGAGGGGCGTGTGTCGCGGATTGACATCGCCCGAGAGGCCGATTTCGCTATCCTCTGTGGGAATGCCTCCTCCTCCCTCGAGCTTCTGGGACATCTGCACGAGGGGCCCCKAATCATCGATACCAGTGGAGCATATCTCTCAGGTGGTGACGTAGTGTGCGGTCTCCCCGAGTTCTTCCGGGAAAACTCTGCTCTCATTCGCGAAGCACGCGTTGTAGGGATTCCGAACGCTGTGGCAAGTGCCTCCATTTCGCTGTTGCACCCCCTGTTTGAAGCTGGATACCTGGCCCCCCGCCTGCCGATAAGTATCCATGCGGTGCAAGGATATAGTGCACTGGAGGCTAGCGAGACCAGGTCGCGCGCGGAAACCGCGGCCCGCGMGGAGCGCGCCGTCTTCCGGACTTTGCAGACAACCTCCATTGACCGTGAACTGCGGGAAATCAAGCGATGGACCCGTCCCCCGCAAGCGATACAGCTTGCCACAAGCATAGGAAACTTTGCGCGTGGCACCGCCGTACACATCCCACTGTTCCAATCCAACCTCACGCCGCATCACACGCTGGAGGACGCGTACTCCTTGCTGGAGCGCTGGTACCTTGATTCATGTCACGTCAGGGTGACACGAGGCGCCACCCCAGCCGACGGCATCGCCGTAGGCGAAGTCAGTGACACCAACATCCTGGAACTCTACTGCCTGCCGGGAAGCTCCGAGGAAAGCGGGTTGCTTGCTGYGCGATTGGACAATCTTGGGCGCGGCTCGGCCCGAGCTGCGATTCAGGCCCTGAATATCATGCTCGACAGGAGGGCCGACTTTGCGCTTGACGGCTGCTTGCAACCCGAGTGCAGGTAATAGGTTCTCCATGCTTGGAGCGGGCACTCGGTAGCCCGCTTTTGCATCGGCGGAGAATATCCCGAATGGAAGACCAGGCTGTACGTTTGCTTAGGATGGTTACAAGATGGACTGCGAACTTCGTACCGCGGACGATGCGGGCGCCGGCGGTTTGGCATGGCTTGGCATCTACGCCAACAGAATCGTCGATGCCAGTGACTATCGGCTAATTTCCCAGGCCGTTAGCTTGGTGACCGAGACCATGTATCTCGAAGTACTCCCGCTGGCCTCGGATGGTTGTCTATTTCGCTGGCGATTCGAGGCGGAGTATCGCACTGCCTACATGGAAGCTTTCAGAGCGGTCTTCGCATTCGTAGGCATTCCGCTAGCTATTCGTTAGCGCCCTCAGAGAAGGACTGAAGGCGGCCTCGGGAATGAGCCTGATCCAGGGCACACGCCACCTGTCTCATCAGCGCTGCTGGTGACGCTCGATGGTGAAGTCTCGAGGCATCTCCTGCGGCTGCTCCCATCGAGAGAACCTCTCTCTTTCCCTTTCCCTTTCCCTTTCCCAATCCCGATGCCGGTGTTCCTCGCGCGGAGGAGCGATGACACATGCACTCAACAGAACCACCGAGCTGATACCCACTACAACGGCGCGCTTCACAATTTCTACCTTCATACGAGTTCTTGACGCCGTGGAGGTTATCTCGGTCCGCAAGCGCGATGTGTATGAGTATTTTGTGTCGATGTCATAAACGGAGACAAATTGCGCTGCGCTCGCACTTTGGCGGCTGTCCGCGCTGAACGAAACCAACTGGGCACGAGTCTATCCAGTTTCCCGTAGCACTTCCGACTGTCCGGCCTGTGTTGCCCTCTTCCCGGAAAGACGCCATTCCCGGCTGGCTTCGCGATTCCTTCCACGCAACGGACACCCCTCGTCGCTATCGAACACCAATCGCGCGTAGCGTTGATCTGTAGGCGCACTCGGCCTGCGCGAACTGTAAGTGCTATCTCCTTTCGGCGCTCAACCTGCGCTCGAGCGTGACCACGTCGGCAGCACCGGCCAGCCGCGTGCCGTCAGCAAAGAACACGCCGGGCGTGCCCGTCACGTTCAGCTTCCTGCCCAGCCGAAGGTTGTCGGCAATAGGTGTCTTGCAGTTGGCCTTCCCTGCCGGGGCAACTTTCCCAAGCATCCAGTCTCGCCAGGCCTTGGTCCTATCCKCCGCGCACCAGATCTGCCGGGCCTTGAGCTCCGAATCGTCGGATAACACCGGCATAAGGAAGGTGTAGACGGTCACATCGTCAATCTGACGCAAATTCTGCTCAAGCCGGCGGCAGTACGGGCAGTTTGGGTCCGAGAATACGGCCATCTGCCGGCTTCCATTTCCCTTGGTCCACTTCAACGCGTCGGCGAGAGGCAGGTCAGACCATTTGATGCGATTCAAGTCGGCAAGGCGCTCTTCCGTCAGGTTGGCACCGCTCTTTGCATCAACCATCACGCCGTTGATGATGTATCTCGCGGAGCCATCCGTGTACACCAAGCCACCACCAATGCTGACCTCGAACAAGCCGGGAATCGGTGTCTTTGCGACTCCCTTGACTTCGGCACGGCCGTCCAGCATTTTCTTCATTTCCGCGGCAATTCTGTTACTGTCCGGGTCCTCTGGCGCATTGGCTGAGGCAGCGGATGCGGCGCAGGTAACCGCTGCCATGGCGAAGAACAGTCCTGTGCTCATGCACGCCGTCATGAACGCGGACGGTCGCCCTGGTTTCTTTTCGAGCATATCTTTGAAGGTGGCCTTTCAGGCCGCTGTGAGTAATTCGGAATAGGTTGGCCGGCACGCCTGCGAGTCGGACGGGTTGCCCTCGACGACTCTCCAAACGGCCGCAGCTTTCACCAGAAATTCGAAGCGCGAGTCGCGGCGTTCTCTACACCCCGCCTGGGGCCCTACGCCGTCCTGGGGGTATCCAGGCTCGACCGCGCAGCGGAGGAGCTTTGCAGTCCTCCCTCGCTCTTTGCGACCACGGCCGTAGCCAACGCATTCCCAAGGACGTTCGTAACCGTGCGAGCCATGTCGAGGATATGGTCAACGCCAAGCACGAGCAAGATGCCGGCTTCCGGCAGTCCGAACATCGGCAATACGGCCGCGACGACAACGAGGGAGGCCCTGGGAACGCCCGCAATCCCCTTGCTTGTCACGAGCAAGACCAAGAGCATCGTAATCTGCTTCGTCAGGGACAACTCGATGCCATAGACCTGCGCGACAAACAGCGCCGCGAACGAGGTATACATGATGGAGCCATCAAGATTGAACGAGTAACCAAGCGGAAGGACGAAGCTGACAATACGGTCCTTTACGCCGAAGTGCCCGAGATGCTCGACCACCTTCGGGTAAGCCGACTCACTACTTGCCGTAGCAAAGCCCAATAGAAGCGGAGCACGAATCTCGCCAAGCAACCGGAATACATCTCGCCCGAGGAACCAGTAGCCTGCACCGATAAGAATGACCCAGAGTATCGCCAGCGACAGGTACACGCTGCCGAGCAGTTTTCCATAGACGAGGAGCACGCCGACACCCTGGGTAKAKATKACCGCGGAGATGGCGCCAAACACGCCGGCCGGAGCAAAGGCCATCACGTAGTTGGTCAGCTTGAGCATCACGTGCCCGAGTCCGTCGATGGACAGGAGTAGCGGCTTGCCGACGCCATCCTTCATGGTGCCAAGTGCGGCACCGAAGAACACGGAGAAGACCACAATCTKGAGTATCTCATTCGTCGCCATCGATTCAATGACGCTCTTCGGKAACATATGAGCGATGAAGTCTCTCAAGTTCAAAGCATTGGTTTTCAAGTTCGAGGCGGCGTCCGCGGCTGGCAGCGGCAGATCCATGCCAAGCCCCGGCGTCAAGACGTTTGCCATAACGAGGCCGATCACCAGCGACGTGATGGAAGCAACAACGAACCATGCCATCGCCTTGAGACCAATGCGACCCACCGCCTTCCCGTCGCCCATGCCCGCGATACCGCCTACAAGCGTCGCAAACACCAGCGGTGCAATGATCATCTTGATCAGACGGAGAAAGACGTCGCTGAGGATGGAGAGATATCCACTAATCGACTTGGCCGCTTCCGCGCCGGCCAAGAAGTGAACGGCCGTGCCGACGAGCACGCMGAGTACCATCGCCACAAATATGTATAGGGGCAACCTGTTTGATTTCATGATGACGCTATTCTTGAAGAGGACAGCCGATACAAGCGCATCGGCGATGAACTGCGAGCCCCAGGGAAGCGAACGGGGACAATTCCGCCGTTCGGMAAGCACCGAGGAACTGATTGGCCAAACACTGTTGACGAGATAGTCGCGCCGGCAAGGTCGATGTAGGCGGGTTCCCGCGAGGTCTGATTGGGCACCGAAGGAACGCTCGGCGGACGCCGGGAAGGCTTGCCTCTCCTTCCTGACGGGCACTTTCGAAGAGCAGAGCTGATGCCACGATTTGGGCCGCGCGCTTGCGCAGGCGCCCCACGTGAACTAGTTTGACTTCGTGGAAAAGCCAACGCGTGGCGCTATACCATCAGTTCAAGCCGAGGGAGCGCACATCCTGTGCCTTCATGCGCCAACGGGGAACCGGAAGTCTTCCCACCAGCTTGGACGCGAGGCTTGAGCGCGCCAGCGGGGCGCAGCGCTCCGACTGCGCCCCCGTCCGGAGCGACTMAGGACACCAACTGCCGGCGGAACTCCGCAATCGGGGCGTGTGGCTGAATCTCCAGGACCTTCCCATCAATCACCAGGCTCGGGAGTCGTTTCACCCCCGCTGCCTCCGCGGAGGCGGTTAGCTCTCCGTGTTCCTCGAGATTGACAACAGTCAGGGAATGTCGGTCGTTGTCAAAGAGGCCTGTCATCGTTTCCACAACGGAAAGACAAATCTTGCAGCCATCGTGATAAAGAATAGCTTCGCGGTTCATGGCATTCTCCGAGTTCTTCAGTTGCGCCGCGCTCACTGCAGTACCAGCGGGTGCGGGTCGTTTGGCTACTGGATTATCGGTGTCCATACCCCTAGTGAAAACCTTGACGAGGGCGCTGTTCCTGCCAATTCAGTGACGCTTCCAGCCAGCCCCACAACCGTAGCGTCGGAGGCCAGGTGCGGCCCGCTTTGGGTCGGCAGATTCAGGGCCATCACCCACGCGCTGTCCATGACGTAATGCGCTGCCCCGCGCGATGACGCGTTGATTCCTTCACTGCGCTTCAGGCGCTACGAAAGTAGCTATGTGAGGGCGAGCTGGATGAAGGCAATTGCTTTGGCATCGGGCGATGCCAGCACCCAATGCCGCGGCGCTGGCAATCACGCCGCAATGCGGAAGCGGCGCCTGTATTCGGCCGGCGAGACGCCAAGTCGCCTGAGGAAGGCTCGTCTGAGGCCATTCGGGTCACCGAAGCCCGTAAGGGCAGCCACACGTTTTAGCGGATTCCTAGTCTCTTCGAGCATCMTGCGTGCGGCATCCAGTCGCGCTCCCTCAACGAAGTCCGCAGGCGTCACGTTGCACTCCTGCTTGAAGATGCGGGCAAAGTTTCGTGTGCTCATCCCCGCATGGGCGGCCAGATTATCCACCGAGAGTTGCTTGTTCAGATTCTCCACCGCCCAATTCTGAACATCCCGAATCGCGCTCTTTTCTGCAGTCTGCGCAGCCAGATGCGCACTAAACTGGGATTGCCCGCCAGGCCGCTTGAGGAACATCACAAACTCACGGGCAACTTTCAGGGCAATCGCCCGCCCAAAGTCCTCCTCTACCATGGCAAGCGCGAGGTCCAACCCTGCCGTGACGCCGGCGGATGTGTAGATATTTCCATCCTTCACATAGATCTGGTCCGGCTCCACCTTTACCTTGGGGAACATTCGGCCCAGCCTGGYGGTTKAGTTCCAATGCGTTGTAGCACGTCTTCCATCCAGCAACCCTGTGTGCGCCAGKAGAAGCGCTCCCGAACAGACCGAGCCAATCCGACGAACCGTCTTGGCGTAGCGATTAATCCAATCTCGTATCGCGGTGTCTTTCTCAACAAGATTCACCAAAGGACTACMCGCGATCAGAAGCGTGTCTATATCGGGGCTGCTGGTATCAAGCGTAGCATCCGGGGTAATCGTCATTCCGTTCGAGGCAGTCAGAATGCCGGGTGTTGGCGACACAATCTCGAACTGGTACGCACCTGGATTTCCTGCCTGACGCGCAGCCTCATTGAAGACATCGATAGGCCCCACCAAGTCGAGCATCTGGACGCTCGGGAAAGCAAGTACAGCGATTTTCATGGCAACAACAGACGTAGATGACCGGATACTTTATTTTAGTCAATTCCGGCCAACGCGCGCGCGCCCTGGCTTGAAGTGCCACTCGATTGGCTGCATYTGAATGCATGTGCAGAAACAGCCATCTCGCATCTACACGACCTGCTGCCGCTAGCTCCTGCCGGAGATGCCGGGCAGGCCTGACTCTGTGCCACCCTCAGCCTGCCATGGGCTGTTAACTCAGAGACACTTGCCGGCTCCCGATGCCGCAGCGGGGTGCAGCTTCAGTGCCGGTGCGAAGCACTGCGACGGCCGACGCACGTGCTATCCGTGGCACGGCTTTGGGCGCGGATACCTTCATTGCGCCGCAGGACATCCGAACCGGCGACCGGAACTTATCGGTAGCGAATGATAGTGATTTCCACGATGCGCCGATTCTCCGCAAGCATCTGGCCACCGGCCTTATGAAGCGATTCGAGCCTTGTTCGCGCCTCTCCAAGCAGGGCAGCGTCACCCCCTGCCTCGCGCACTCGCCCCGCTATGCGAGACAGAAGAATACGGTTCCCAATCCACCCCTCTGGGCTTTCCACGCTTGTGTAGCCGATTCTCTCGTATGCTCTGGGAGGCTCCCCATGTGTCCATACATCCACACCGTCGACAACCTCTCTGGCACCACCGGTTCCATACCGGACCTCCGGCGTACMTTMGTATCGTTGAATCGGAGCTACGCAAGCAGCCAAACCGACGCAGGCCGCGGAAACGAAAATCGAACACCTGAATAGCGACTTACCAATCAGCCTCATGATATTAATAATAAGAGTCCATAATTAAATTAGCGCGACCATCGCAAATAGGCCGTCACGCACAATGCGGGCGATTTTGTCACCTCGATTTTTCTCCGGTGCGCCCGGACATCATCTGTCGAGTTCGTGTACCTCGAAATCGCACGTCGGCCTTAAGCTGGGAAAGACCACGTTCAAGAGTATGCCTTCGAGGCACTCGCGGTTGCGTTCAATCGCAGACGCATCAATGCGTGCCGATACGCGTAGCTGAGCCTTCTCCCCACAACTGCCGGCGCTCGCTATGTCGACAGAAAGTGAACTCCGCAGCAAGCAGGACGATACGCTGGCGGAGAGACCACAGGCGAGCATTTCGTCGTAGATGAGCGAGAAAGGGTTTTGGAGGTCAGACCACGCCTCGGCCAGGCTMGCGGTCAACTCGCGGAGCATGCGAGGGTCTTTCAAGGTCAGAACGTAGTTTATTGATGCTTGGTCTTGCAATGCGCGACTCCCTAGGCTCTTTAAAGGATGCAACCGCCACCAATTTCCTCAGGAAATCGGAGGACCGGAGCGCTTACCTGTGCTTTACGATAAGGATGTCGACTACCAGATTAATGGCTGGATAAGTAACACCGTCCACCACCTCTGTATACGCCTCCTCTTCCCTCTCTCCAACGCGAATTGCCGCGTCCCCTCCAGCACGCGTGACGGCGCGGTCAATTTCGAGTTGAAGAAAGCGATGTGCGAACGGCCCGTTGGGAACGACAATTGAGCGCCGCTCCAGGACGATATGAGATTTGTCATCACTGCGGCCTTCCTTTCGCCTTTCGATGGGCCGCTGTACAACGCTGGCCAAGTCGGCATCGACTTCCCGCAGTCCAGTTCCGAGTGTCAGGGCCTCCGCCAGCGGAAGCCTCAATGCCATCAGCATCAATGCGACCAAAACAACAATGCCTCTCTTCCGCATGAACAATCCTGATATTGGCGTCGGCCACATAAGCAACCGACGACTTTCCGGTGAGTTTCTCCCGAGATGGGCCACTCGATTTGTAGGATGAGCTTTGCCGCCATCGGATTGCCAACAATCGCTACCGGGAAATTGGCGGCGGTCTCCTTCCATTCGCGGCCTGCAGCAAGGGGCCAGCCTTATCCAGGTAGGCAATTCCCATGACGTCGAGTGCCGCGCGGGCAAGCGCAAGGTGGGCAGGCATGTCGGGAAGCTTCACTTCCCATCGAAGCGATGCGCCGTCCAGCGCCATTCTTCTCGAGGTCTGTAGTATCGCGGAGGCTGAAAGGAGATTCTCCATGCTGACCTTTGCGCGCACKAACCGTAGGAAGACATCTTGCGGCGTATCATCATTGCAGCGGACTTCCAGAATGCCGGTTCCTGCCGTGCCATGCATACTTATCAGTTCAATCATCTTTCTACTCCCAACTCGGGGACCGCTGGCGGCGCACACTCAACCGCGAGCTGAGGCAATGCTCCCGTCGTTAGCCTTTTGTCCCCACTGGTCCCTTAACCATGACTCGCCGGCGCCCTCGCCGGTTGTCCGGGGCTTGCTCTGACTAGCGCTATCCATGGCAGCCTGCGCACCGAGGCATCGGCAGGCACGCGTACGCTACTCATTGCCCAGCACTAGTTCCAGTTGCAGAGTCTAGACAGTAATCGCCATGCGCGAGCGGCCCTGGCCGTAGCGCTGTCAATATTGGCCGTTAGCGTCGTCTCTCATTTTGAGTTCCATGCAGGTGTACGCAGGAAATCCCCCTGATAAACCATGAGACGTTGAACCGGCACGCTGCGCCATGGGGAGATGAGTGTGGGCTGTCCAAACCAGCAGGAAGGTCCATTCCTGATTCGATAACTGCCAGGAGGCTGGTGGTGTCCAAATGGTCGGACTACCGTGCGTCCACACAACTCAGGTGTCATGAGGACGCCATGCAGGCTCTCCATCTCCTGGCGCTGCTGCTCGCAATCGCAGCAGCCAGTTACACATTCGMGCACCAAGGTACCGTATCAGGCCCAATTAAAAGCTCGACAACCCTCKCGCCCCATCTCGGCCATGTGCATTGGTGGGCCCTCTCCTGTAAGTGGCTTCGGTAGCGAGCAGTTTGGCTGAAACTGCTGCATCTCATAACTAACGGCACGGGCCTTCATCTCCGATAATGAATTCACCGCCGCAGCACTGTACGTGCGGCGCCAATGCCAAGTAATCAAGTCGGCCGAAAACAGAAGAACAGGCCGTATCGGACAGACGAGGACATCATGAACACTTCAGCCATCCACGCTGCGTCCATGCAGCAGCAGCACAACTCGGTGAGGCATCTCCTGGTGAATCTGATTCCCTTCGCCGTCTCCTGGTGGGCCATCAGCTTCGCAATGGCTGTCGTGCTGAACGCAGCGCTGAAGTACGCTGTTTAGCAGACTCCTGGGTTTTGACTCTCATCGCCGGCATTGTCCTCACCCTGCCCAGCGGGGCCTCCTCACCGGATCCTGGCAGCCTGACCACATCGCGATAGACATGCAAGAAGGCCCCATCCGGGGCCTTCTTGCATTCGCCTTGTCCGCCGCTGCTCTTTTCACCTCGCCGCACTTCACGGTGCGGCGCACCGCTGCCACTCAGGCGTCGAATCGTCCACGGATAAACGCGGCACCCTCGAGAACCGCAGATCTTGCCTMCGGTAAGCGCGTGTGCCACATATGCCATTCATGGAACATCCCAGGCCAGACCTTGAGGGTGACATCGACGCCGGCGGCGCCGGCTCGCGCCGCAAGCCTCGTCGCATCATCCAGCAGGCTTTCGTCTCCTCCGACGTGAATCAGCATTGGTGGCAGGCCCGCCAGGTCGCCGAAGAGGGGCGATGCCAAAGGGTTCCGCGGGTCATTGTCCTCTTGCAGGTAACTACGCGCGAACGCCTGGAGCCCTTCCATTGAAATGATGGGGTCGACGTCCGCCTTTGCGCGGATCGAGTCACCGCTCATGGTGAGGTCAGTCCAGGGGGAGATGAGAAAGACCCCCTTCGGTAGCGGTATCTCCCGCTGATTGCACAGCAGCATTAGAGCCACGGCGAGACCGCCGCCAGCCGAGTCTCCTGCCACGACAATGGAAGGGTCCTCACCAAGCCGGTCATACAGCCACTGGTAGGCGTTGAGCGCATCGCGCAGTGCGAGAGGGAAAGGGTTCTCAGGTGCCCTCCGATAGTCAACCGCAAAGACATCCCGATGCGTCTCGATGCACAAGGCCGCCGTCAGCGTTCGGTATTGCGCTGGGGTATGCATGACATAGCCGCCGCCGTGGAGATACAGGACAGCCTGGTTGCGTTGCGCTCCGTAGGACGCCGTCCACGTCCCCGGCAGTTCGTTGCCGTCAAGGAAGCGAACGCCTTGCGGGACGTCGATTTCGTTGTAGATCCTGTCCGCGTGCGTTCGGAGTTGCTCCAGCGTTGGCTGAGCCGGGACTTGTGAATTACGGTCCCGAAGGAACTGAACGATATCTTTCAACTGCTGCGATGCCATGGCTGCTCCATGCAGCGCGCTACCTGGGAGAACTGCCAGTCGGCCCTGCCGGATAGCACTTGGTGGACCTTGCCAAGAGGAGAGCGCGCGATCGGTCTTGGAACAGGATAGGCTCACAGCGCACCAAGTATCTGCCATACAAGTGAACGCTTCGGCCATGGTGGCTCGCTGATCGCCTCGAGGGCACACGGCCCGTGGTCCAGATGGAAAACGACACGGCGGCGGCCGGCCCGGTCGAGAGTCAAGCGAGTGTTCCGAACCCACGGCTACAAGGCCTCCTGGCGCGATTGCGTTGCTACCTCATACCGTTGACTGCTTTTGCTGCGGAATTGGCGCATGCCCGTGTTGTCCTCACGGTACGCTCGTCTTCCCGCTCTCGGCAGCAACGCACGCTGCAACGCAACGCGGCTACCTCCGGCCCGCCACTTGCTGACTCCCCATCACAGGCGTCGACTTCGGCATTTGGCCGAAACTACAATGTGGTTGTCTTCATCCGCTCGAACTACGGGCTGTCTCCATCGGCTTGGGATTGCTAGAGTTAAAGCACTCAGGTCCGCCGCGCTTCGATCCTTATGCATGAAGCTTGCGGGGCGTGGGATAACCGGGGGCCGCGCTTGCCGGCTGGCCTGCAGTCACAAATGTATGAAGGATTCAACCATGGAACTGATCGACCCGTCCGAGCATTCGCGCTTCCTCTCCTTCCTKGAGCGGCACAGCCTGCCTCAGCATGACTTCGTGCTTGTCGAAGTCGACACCACCGACCCGAAKAGCGACGAAATATTTGGCCTGCAKGGATGGATTACGATTCGCCGTCTCTCGGCCGGCACTTCGCGCGAGTATCTTATTGGTGACGAATCCGACTGGCTCGAACATTTCAGCAAGGATGTGCATGCGGGTACCTTTGGCGCATTCACTCCAGGCCACCCGGTCACCTCATGAGCAGCGGGAGCGCCGCGCCGATGAAGGGCGCATTCGCCCCTGGACTTACTTAGCGCAAGACCCGGGTTTCGCCACGCATMGCTCTTGCGGCGGTTCGTGGCGAGACTCGCATCTGGCGTTCCGGACAATGGTTTCGGCACGCCGAAGCGCCTCCGGTTCGCCACCTCCACACTCGGTTTAATCAAGCAGTCGCGAGCCAATCTTCGCTTGTATTTCTCCGCGAGTGAMGCCACTCGCCGCCTCGACCAACCGCAGTCCGCCAGACGTTACATCAAGCACGGCCCACTCGGTAATAATTCGATTCGCAGCCCGCTCGACCATTCCATGCCCGCCCAGGGCGTCGACGATATGTGACGGCCCACCGCAGCCATGCACGAGTCCCGACTCTCGGACGAGCAGAATGATGCGTCCCGCGCCATATGTCGCGTTGCCCAGTGCGCCGCCGGTCTTACGCCGGGCGATGGTATTTTCTGGCTCAATGAACTCGCCCGCGCTACTGGCACAGAGAGCCTCCAGGATTGCGACATCCGCCGTAGGACTCAGCATTGCCGCGAAGGATTGCGTCGAATGGAAGGGAGTGAGTTGCCGTCCAACGCGCTTTCCACCTCGCCCGGCGTCGAGGATATCGGCATCCATGTAGTCGTCCGTCGGGTATAGGCCCATGCCTGGCAGCCTATCGTCGGAATGAACCCAAACCTCCTTCGCGACATCGATATGATTTGCCACCAAGGCAGGCAAGCCCGGGCCCAACTCCACGAACTCGCCATCGCGCAACTCTCTTGCCGCGCGCTCTGCCATCTCGTCTACCGTCCAACTCATTGCACTCTTCCTCAGTMACAAAGGCCGTGTTGCCCTTTCCAGACGGGTTTCGGCCCGTGGCCTCCTGGGACCTCGCTGACACATCTGTAGAGTCCACACGCCACCCGATTCCCGTCGGCATCACTGTAGCAGCGCAATGCCTCGTTAGCCCCCGCAGATTTGATGAATCACAGGCCAACATCCGGCGTCGTTCGGCCAGCCATCGTCGCATTGCCTTCTCGCTCCGCCAGCATTGGGCGGCCGAAGGCCAAACGTTCCGCGTGGTCGCTCCGCGAGTCGGCGGGCGATGTAGCGGCTTTTCAGCCATGCCTTGGCTGAATCTGAAACCAGAAAGACCGATAAGTAGCCAGCGCTGTCATTAGACTAGCGCTCCTCGCAATGCAATTGGGGGCCCCCGCCTCCCGTTGCCGGCAGCATGAGAGCCCTGTATTGGACGCCAGGGCGGCGAGTAGCTTGGACATCTGCTGCTTTCGCGGCGCGCATTCTCATGGGAGGCGCGCCGCTTTTCTTGCCTGGGAAAAAGAACGCGTTCGACTTTGGATTCCTCGGCAGCATCAGGCAGTCATTTTTTTCGAAGGCCGCCTTTGACGCCCGCTCGTCCTGATCCGTGCCCCCACTCGACTATGCTTTCGGCAGCGAGATACCGAGGGCCGTATGGAGTGACCTTTCACGCGCCAGCCCCACCCCGAGTTGGAAACCACGACTCCAGAGGCATGCGCGGACTATCTCTCGTGGCCAGGCTCGTTTATGACTATTCAACTCGGTATTGGCGGCGTGCCCGAACCCGATGCCGCATCTCGCCATTTGCTGACAAGCGGTTCAATTTGTGCCAAACGAGAACTCGATGCGGCACTATCAACCGCACGTGCCGTTGGTGCCGCGGCAGCAAAGTTCCAGGAGGCGCAGCGTGACTCGATTCGCGCCGTGCTGAGCCGGCTCGGCGACGTCTCCCGCAACCTTGCACATACGCTTGGCGACTTATCCTTGGCGGGGTCAATGCCGTCAAGTGAACTTCTTGAACGGTCCCGCATATGGGCCAGAACACTGCATTCACAGGTTGATGGCATTTCCCATGCGCTCGAGCGCGGGTATGAAAGTATTGCCGACGCCGGCTATCCCCCATCTGTCCTGTTCGTCGGGCCGGAGGGCTCCGGGAAGACAACCACCAGGGAAGCCCTCTTCGGCTCGCCCGCATTCTTTGCTCGAGAGGCACAAGCACTTGAGCTGGCGCCGGCACGGCGCGAGAACCCAACCGACCGTGCCATCGCAAACACCCCGGCGTGTCTCCTTGTCCAGGAAGCAAGCGTAGCGAAGAGCCCTCCCAATGATGCCGKCGTCATGGCGCAGCGGTGGGACAGATCAATGTGGCCCGACACGCTCGTCCTGGTACTAACGGATGACGATATGGCACCGGGGGCGTTCGACAGCCTTGCGCAAGCTGGTCCGCTGCGGGGCCGCCTGGCGGTACTGTTGAATGTGAAGCGGCACGATGAAGATCTTGACCTGTTGATTGGCGGGGATGGACATGCGTCGGGCAACCGGAACGTCGCTCAACTGGGCGCTCGCATCGCAGAGCGAATCTATCAACGCTTCTGCATCGATGCCATCGAGGTAACTCCGATACACGCACGGGCCGCGTGGCTGGCACGGCATGGCGCAGTGCTACCGCCTGGCGTATCCGCCGCGTCACTCGAACGGTCAAGTAATGTGATGGCCGCAGAGTCCGCCGTTCTGCGCCTGCTGACCTCAGGCGTCGCATCGGCTCGCCTCCAGGCCCCGGCCAGCCTTCTCCACATGTATGTTCAGTTGACCCGAGGGTGTATCGACGAGGCCTCTGATTCCGTCCGGCAACTTCGCGATGCCGCGATGACGGCCGTAAACTCCCTTGAACTGCAGAGGTCAACGGCGGCCCGGCTGCTTGCCCGGAGTCTTGACTTGCTTCAATCCCGCTTTGAAGCTGCGGCGGATTCAATAGCCAGTCTCATAGACGACGCGCTGTCGGAGCCCTCTCCAGCAGACGCTATTAGCCGTGGTTGGCGAGGCATGCTCGATGAGCACGGGCTTACCKACGCCGCCGGATKGCTTCCCCTGGCGCTACAGGCAAATGAGGCGACAACGAACGATATGGCCAGCTTTCCTCCTGCTTCAGACATCGGGGCACGGCAGTTCGATAACGATTCAATTGACGTATCTCAACTCGAGCTTGCCAGGCATCGTGTCAAGTCGCACCGTCACGCACGTCTTCTGTTCCGAAGCATCTCATCCACAGCAGCGGCCATCGTCGCGGGATGGCTAATCTCCGCGGTCGTGGATGACACGCTCTGGACGATTGCCGCCACGACGATTCTCTCCATGGCGGTAGGACTCGGCGTCGACAAAGGGGTATGCCGGGTCACCAGCCGGTGGATCGGCGAAGCGAATCTGGTGCTGGAGCAGCGGCGCGCCTCCCTTGAGAAAGATCTGCGGGATGTCCTGGGGCAACACCACCGGCGGATGCATCAATGGCTACACGCTTTATCGGGGAGTAGATACGATGGAGGCGCGCAAGGACAACTGGCCGCTTCTATCTCAGAGCACCTCGCATGCGTCCGCAGTTCCCTCGACGCGGAGACGAAGCGACTCGAGCGCATCGCATCGAAAATTGATGGCTGCCTGTTGAGTCACGCTTTCGAGCTCGTTGCCCAGGACTTGCACCGCGAACACATTGATATTGTCACCGTTGCGCGGCGACCCGGCGTTTTGGCGATTGCAAGTGTGGCATTTTCCCGCAGCMTCGACCACGCATTCAAGCTTCCCGGTGAGTCTGACGGCAGCAAGCTGAAGCAGCTATCCGAGTGGCTGGGCGGTGAAAGGCTTCTGCTGGTTGACCGGCTCGCCCCGCTCGAACGACAAGTGCGCCAGGCACTCGGGATAGACAACTGCGGCTCGGCGATTGCGTCAGTGGCGATAGCCCCGGGCCGGGAGGCGGCGACCGTCTTGCTTAGCGAAATGCAGTGGGAACAAGCAATCGGGGCTGGGTCGACTTCCATTCAGCTGGCGGAGCAATTGCTTGGCATCTCAATTCACACTGGAGTGCTGTTGTGACGCCTGGATTTCAAGACACTCGCGACGCCGTCCGCCACCTCATCCGCGACGCGGCCTCAATCATTTCGCATTGGCCAACTTCATCTTCGGAATCGTTGCGCGCGACCCTGCAATACTGGCAGGAAACGTTAAAGGCTGAGGCCCCATGGAGAATCGCGCTACTCGGCGAGGCGGGAGTTGGCAAAACCAGCCTCATCCGGGCGGTGTCAGGGAACGACGAAGCGCACCTCGGAACGGATGAGCCAACTGCGGCGGTAGGCGAGCATGACTGGCACGGGATGGTATTTGTGGATACGCCAGGCCTTTATCTTTCCCCCAGTGAACTCGTGGGCGGGGCAGCACTCAGTGCGGCCATGGAGGCCGACATGATATTGCTCGTCGTTACACCCGAACTTCCCTATCGGGCCCAGGCAGGCATATTGAGAAGGCTGCTAGACCAAGACAACCTCTGTCTCGGCAGACCATGCTGCCTGGTGGTCAACAAAATAGACCGGGACCGCAATGGAGGCGCCGGCATGCAACAGCGGATTGAGGCGGTATTGGGTAGACGCATCGGCATTCCCGTGCTCCACTGCTCGGTGGCAAAGTACTTCCATGCCAGGCAGGCCTCGGCCGGCTTCCGCGAGCGACTGCTGCGGCAAAGCAGATTGTCGGCGCTGGTGACCAGCCTTTCCGCCTGGGGAAACCAGACCGGTCAGGCGAGCCGGGCGATTGCAGCCATCAGCGCTGTGGAAGGCGTTATGCGGGATGTCATGCAATCCGGCGACGAGCCCTGCCTGCAAGCACGCATAGCCTGCGTCCAGAAGGAAATCGCCGAGCTTGAACAGGCAAGGGAACACCTGCATTCGCTCGCGCGCCTATGGCATCGGCAAGTCTATTCAACAGTACTGGGGCGTGCCGCGAAAGCAATGGAACGTCTGGACGGCACCGCCGAGGCTCCGGAGGTGCAGGCGTTCTTCACCTCCACGCTTGACCAGATGAAGGAGGACTTGAGCAAGCTTTGGTGCGAAATGGAGCGACAGCTGCACGAAATCCTTGGCGGCGCGGGGAAGCAACTCGAGAATCGCACAACGCAGGCGCTCCACATGCCGTGGTCCGGCGGCAGCTTCGCGCCAGGCACACCCGGCTCACTGGATGCCATCCGCATCCCAGCTAGCCCGGCATTGCGTCTGACGCGGCTTGTCAATAGCGCAACCGGGCCAATAGCAGGCGGACTGGAAGCCGCTTCGATAAGCACAAAGGCACTCGGCAATCTCCTCTACGAAATTGCCGGGTCCACCGGGATAAGGCTGGTCAGGACGGAGGCTCTCCGTCGAGCTGGCCTCATCACAAGAGCATCGGGAAGACTAGCGGCATTCAGCCMGTTGCTAGCAACCATCCTCGACCTCTATCTGCATTTTCGGGAAGAGAAAATCGAGGATGCCAAACGGCGCTACGTTACGGACCTGCGCCGCTCGCTTCGCGCTGCATTCAGACAGCACGCCGAAGCATCGGCGCTAGGCACCAGCAATGCCATCGAGAGGTTCGGAAACACGGCTCTGGACAACATCGCGGCAAATCTGACTGGTCAACTGAAGGATATGCTGGAACGCCAGGCCATMAGTATCGGGCTTGGCAAGCAGTCGGAAGAGGTAGCCGACCGCTGCAAAGCACTGAAGCAGCAATTGCATGATGCACTCAACGGTGCCACGCCGCGGATACCAGGCACTGCACCTTGAACCCTATTGCCATATTGGTCCGCCACCTGTAAAAGCCTGCGCTACTCGTGCCCTGCTCCCGAGCTCGCCGGCTCCAAAAATTGGCCGGCCAGACTGCTACAGAACCTTGCTACAGCGCGCGGCCCGGCGGCGGGGCGCCGCCGGGCCGCCATACTGCCCTTGCAGTCTCTCTGCAACGCGTGCTATGTTGCGGCTTCCAGGAGAACGAGACACCTCCGCCGTATCAGGTGGGTGTCTCTACCGAAGGCGTACCCCTGAAACGCTCAGGTGCAAAAGACTGGAAACCGAACAAACTGGAGAGCGCCGGACCGCACACCGACCAGGTAAGCGGCACGCGGCCGCCGAAGGGGCAAGCCGGTACCCGTGGTGGGTGCGGCGAATCTCTCAGGCAAAAGGACAGTGGGGGCAGGCAGGCCAGATGGCTTGCCTGCCCCTTTTTGCTATCCGGAGCCTGAGAAATGAAAGTCATCGTGATGGGAGCCGGCGTGATCGGCGTTGCGTCTGCGTGGTACCTGGCCCGTGCCGGGCACGAGGTCGTGGTGCTGGAGCGCAATGCGGGCGCGGCCCGGGAAACCAGTTTTGGCAACGGCGGGCAGATCTCGGTCAGCCATGCCGAGCCTTGGGCCAACCCGGCCGCGCCGCTGAAGATGCTGCGCTGGCTCGGGCGCGAGGATGCTCCGCTGCTGTTCCGCCTGCGCGCAGATCCGGCGCAGTGGTCGTGGGGACTCAAGTTCCTGCGCGAGTGCACGGCCAGTCGCTCCACCCACAACATGATCCAGCTGCTCAACCTGGGCACCTATAGCCGCGCCAGCCTGCAGGCGCTGCGCGCCGAGACCGGCATCGAGTACGACCACCTCACGCGCGGCATCCTGCATTTCTATACCAGCCAGAAGGAATTCGACGCGGCCGTCGAGCCGGCGCGCATCATGCGCGAGCTGGGCTGCGAGCGCCGCGTGATCGGGCCGGACGAAGTGGTGCGGCTGGAGCCGGCGCTGGCGAATATCGCGCCGCGTCTGGCGGGCGCCACCTATACCAGCGAGGATGAATCGGGCGATGTGCACCGCTTCACCACCGCGCTGGCCGCGCGCTGCGAAGCGCTGGGCGTGCGCTTTCGCTATGGCGTGCGGGTGCAGCGCCTGCATGCCGAGGGCGGCAGCATGCACGGGGTGGAGATTGCCGACGAGACTGGCGGCTACCAGATCGAGAGCGCGGACGCCTACGTGCTGGCGCTGGGCAGCTTCAGCCCGATGCTGGCGCGCCCGCTCGGGGTCAAGCTCGACATCTATCCGGCCAAGGGCTATTCGGTGACGCTGCCGGTGCTCGACAGCGAGCGCGCGCCCAGCGTGAGCCTGACCGACGACGAGTACAAGCTGGTGTTCTCGCGCTTTGGCGACCGCCTGCGCGTGGCCGGCACAGCCGAACTMAACGGCTATGCGATGGATCTGAACCCGGTGCGCTGCGAGGCCATCGTGCGGCGCACGCTGGAAGTGTTCCCGGGCATGAGCCGACCGGAGCTGGCGAAATTCTGGACCGGGCTGCGCCCTGCCACGCCGGGCAACGTACCTTATATCGGCGCCAGCGCCATCGGCGGGCTCTACCTGAACACCGGCCACGGCACGCTTGGCTGGACGCACGGCTGCGGCTCGGGCCGTGCGATCGCGGACATCGTCAGCGGCCGCGTGCCGGAGGTGGATTTCGCCTTTACGGGMGCGCTGCCCGCCGGTGGCACGACGCGGCCGGCGACGCTGGCGTCCGCGCAGCGGGCCGTCCACTAGCCCCCGGCCCCGGTGGCGCCGGCCGGCGCCACCGCGCGTGGCTAGACGTCGATGGCCGTGTMCGACTTGACCTTGCGGCGCAGCTCGAACTTCTGGATCTTGCCCGTCGAAGTCTTGGGCAAGGGCCCGAAATACACGGCCTTGGGCACCTTGAAGCCAGCCAGCAAGGTGCGGCAATGCGCGATCAGTTCCTCGGCCGTGGCGCTGGCGCMGTCTTTCAGCTCGACGAAGGCGCAGGGCGTTTCGCCCCACTTGGCATCCGGCTGCGCCACCACCGCCGCGGCCAGCACGGCCGCATGGCGGTAGAGCGCGTCTTCCACCTCGACGCTGGAGATGTTCTCGCCGCCGGAGATGATGATGTCCTTGCTGCGGTCCTTGATCTTGACGTAGCCGTCCGCCGTGCGCACGCCCAGGTCGCCGGTGTGGAACCATCCGCCGGCGAAGGCTTCGCGCGTGGCCTTCTCGTTCTTGAGATAGCCCTTCATGCAGATATTGCCGCGGAACATGATCTCGCCGATCTCCTCGCCGTCGGCGGCCACTGGCTGCATCGAATCCGGATCGAGCACCGCCACCCCGGCCTGCAAGTGGTAGCGCACGCCCTGGCGGGCCTTGCGGGTGGCGCGGTCTTCCTGCGACAGCGCGGCCCAGTCGTCCTGCTCCGCGCACACCGCGGCCGGGCCATAGGTCTCGGTCAGGCCGTAGACGTGGGTCAGCTCGAAACCCATTTCTTCCATCTGCGCCAGCACCGCCGCGGGCGGCGGCGCACCGGCCACCATGCCGCGCACCGGGCCGCGCAGGCCTTCGCGCCAGGCCGGCGGCGCGTTGACCAGCGCGGTGTGGACGATGGGCGCGGCACAGTAATGGGTMACGCCTTCGTCGCGCATCAGGTCGAACACCAGCTTGGGCTCGAACTTGCGCAGGCACACATTGATGCCGGCGCGCGCGGCGATGGTCCAGGCAAAGCACCACCCGTTGCAGTGGAACATGGGCAACGTCCACAGGTAGACCGCGTGCTTGGGCAGGTCCCACTCGAGGATGTTGGACACGGCATTGATGGCTGCGCCGCGATGGTGGTAGACCACGCCCTTGGGGTCGCCGGTGGTGCCCGAGGTATAGTTCAGGGCGATGGCGTCCCACTCGTCGGCGGGCCATTGCCAGGCGTAGTCGGGATCGCCCGAGGCCAGCAGGGTTTCGTAGTCGGTCTCGCCAAAGCGCGGCGCGTCCTGCGGGCCCAGCGCATCTGCCACCGCCACCACCTTCAGGCCGGGGATTTCGTTGCCGATCTGGCGCGCGAGCTCGGCGAACTCGGTATCGGCCAGCAGCACCTTGGCCTCGCCATGACGCAGCATGAAAACCAGGTTGGCGGCGTCGAGCCGGATGTTCAGCGCATTGAGCACCGCCCCCGCCATCGGCACGCCGAAGTGCGCTTCCACCATGGCCGGCGTGTTGGGCAACAGGACCGCCACCGTATCGCCCCGGCCGATGCCGAGGCCCGCCAGCGCGCTGGCCAGGCGCCGCGCACGAGCGTAGGTCTCGCGCCAGGTCTGGCGCAGCGGGCCATGCACGATGGCCAGGCGCTCGCCATAGACTTCGGCGGCGCGCGCCAGGTAATCGATGGGCGTGAGGGGAACGTGGTTGGCCGGGTTCTTGCCCAGGCCGGTGTCGAAATCGCTTGGCATTGCTTGGTCTCCGCTTGCGCCTGGCGCTGCGGGCGCCGCCGGTCGCTGTTACTTTTTGCAGGGCAAGGCTATCATCCCACACGACAAAGCTTTGTCGTCCGGATGACAGTGCCCCGCCGGGGCGCGCTCTCCGGGTTGAATCCAGATCAATGTCCAGCCATCCACCCGCGTCCTCCCAGCCCGGCCTTCCCGCACCACCCCCCGCTGCCACGCCTGCGTCGCCGGCTGCCTTGCTGTCCAGGCACGAGTGGTACGCCTCGCTCGCGCCKGCCCACCAGGCGCTGGCCGCACGGCAGGTGGTGGTCCAGGACTTCGCCGCGGGCGCCTTCGTGGCGCGCCGGGGCGAGCCGTCGCGCTACTGGATCGGGGTCGAGAACGGACTCATCAAGCTCGCCGTGTATACGCCGGACGGGCGCGGCTGCACCTTCTCCGGCGTGCCGGCCGGCGGCTGGTGCGGCGAAGGCAGCGTCATCAAGCGCGAGGCCCGCCGCTACGACGTGATCGCCATCCGCGACTCGCGCATCGCGCTGGTGCCCGATACGGTGTTCCACACCCTGCTGGCGGAGAGCCTGCCCTTCTCCAGCTTCGTGGTGCGCCAGCTCAACGAACGCATGGGGCAGTTCATCGCAACCGTGCAGAACGACCGGCTGCTGGGTGCGGATGCGCGCGTGGCGCAGGCCATCGCGCAGCTGTTCCATGCTGCGCTCTACCCGCGCACAAGCGCGGTACTGGAGCTTTCCCAGGAAGAAATCGGCCTGCTCACGGGGCTCTCGCGCCAGCGCGTCAACCAGGCATTGCGCCGGCTGGCGGCCGAAGGCATGGTCGATCTTTCCTACCAGAGCATCCGCGTGACCGACCTCGAACGGCTGCGCCACGTCGGGCTGTCGGAGCTGTAGCGCAGGCAATGGCCGGCACGATGATGGTCCGGCGTGCCGCGACACCGTACAATGCCTCTTTTCCCAAGCGGCGCGATACCCGCGCGCCGGTTGCGCCCCCTGAGCTTCGCATGGCCCTTGTCAGCAGCACCGAGCTGCGCTTGTCCCATCTGCGCTTTCCCTTTGCCGTGCACGTGGACGCCCTGCGGGGCAGCGCATGCCTGCGCGATGCCAATGCGCGGCGCGAGGTATCGCCCGGCAAGCCGTTCGTGGTGCCTGCCTTTGCCTATTTCGATTGCGATTTCCTGCCCAGGACCGGACGCGACACGGCGCTCGTGCTGCGCGCGGTGCCTGATGCGGCCTGCCCGCGCGACCATGGCGCCACCGGGAAATACTGGTCGCGTGCGCTGGCTGGCGCGATGTTCGAGCTGCCGCGGCTGCCGTGGAATGCCGCGCTGGTGTCGGAACGGTGGCAGGTAGCGCCAAGGCTGGTGCGCGCCCGCCTGTTTGCCGAGGGCGAGGCGCTGCGGGTACTGTTGCGCGAGCAGCGCGTAGCGCACGCGCTATACCTGCTGGCTACCGGCCGGCGCATCCCCGGCGACAGGCTGGCGCGTCAGGCCGGCCTCGCGCATGCAAGTGCGCTGGCGAGCGCCTGCGCCAATACCGTGGGCCCCGGCGCGGTCCGGCTGCTCAATGAAAACCTGCCGGAATCCATGCGGGCGAGCACGGCCTTCACCCTGACGGGCATCAATCTCGCGGCGTAGTGCCCGTGCCATGGCCCGAGCCCGTCCGGCGCCGGGCGTCGGGCTCCGGGCGCCTGCGCCCGACTGGCGGCTACCTGGTGACCACCTGCAGGGAGTTCGAGACCGACGCCACGCCATCCACGTTGCGCGCGGTCTGCGCGGCAAGCGTGCGCTGGTCTTCCGAAGGCACCACGCCGTCCAGCGACACTACGCCGTCCCGGGTCTTGACGTGAATGCCGGTGGACTTCAGGCCCTTTGCGGCCAGCAGTTCCGCCTTGACCTTGGTGGTCACGGCGCTGTCGCTCATCTTCTGCCTGGCGCTGCTGGTTTCGGGATGGCCCGTCATACCCGGCGCGCTGTTTGCCGCAGGCGCAGTGTCCGTGGCGGTGGCGGCCTGGGCGGCGCCGGCGGCTGCCAGCAGCGCAGCGAGGCAAACGGCGCGAAACGTCTCATGTGTGTTCATGGCGATCTCCTGATGATKGTTCGATGGCTCCGATGATTGCGCAGGGAGCCGGAAGGAACAGAAAGGCCTGGCATCCACGTCCGCGCGTCGCTGGACGCGTGCCGTGTGCTGGCTTCTGCATACTCTCCCGCAAGGACMGTTCCGGGACAGGCACGCGCGGCGCCCCCATGCCGCCGCAAGGAGAGACGCCCGGCCAGCGCGTCCGGCAGCGCTGGCCGGGCGCGCTGGCCGGTGCCGCAAGCGAACCGGCGGTGCGGCCCCTGCGGCGCCTGTAAATAAATGACGGGCTTGTAAAAAACGCCGGGTGGATGGCGCCAACTCATGCCGCGCCGCGCCGGCGCATATGCGGCGCCATCGACTTCCACGGGGTCGGGCGGTCTCTGCCGGTGCGCGCGGATCGATGCGCCAGGGCGCTGGGGCCCTTGCCTGGCAGGCCCTGGCGGGTACGCGCGCCATACCGGGATGCGCCATGCGCAGCAGCCGCCACCGTGCGTGGCACGCGCCTTGCGCCCATGCCATAACGCGGCATTCCGCCGCGCCATGGAGAGCACGATGGGACAGCAACAGCAACCCGGCCAAGGCCAGCAAGACCAGGACAAGCAACAGCAGCAGTCTGGTCAACAGGGCCAGCAGTCCGGAGGCCAGGACCAGAAGGGCGGCCAGCAGCAGCAACAGGATCGCGGCCAGGGCCAGCAAGGCCAGCAGGGCCAGAAGACCGATCAGGCCGGTCAGCAGAACCAGCAAGGCCAGAAGAGCGGCCAGCAAGGTGGGCAGCAAGGCGGACAGCGCTGACAGCCTGCTTTGACGAGCGCGGCACCTCACGGCGCCGCCAGCCGCCTCCGCGCGCAAGCGTGGAGGCGGCTTTGTTCTGGGAAATATCTTGAGAGTCGTCTTGTAGCGGTCCCCGGGCACGCCTGTCCGGGGACCGCTACGTCTACTTCTGCCCGCCGGCGCGCTTGCCGCGCGTGGCGTAGAGATCGGTGTCTTCCAGCCCGCGCTCGATATCGCGACCGGCCTGCTCCACCTCCTTGCGCGGGCCGCTGCGCTGGCTGTGATGGCTTTCGTCGTGTTCGTGCGGCAGGCGCGGCTGGGGTTCGCCCTGCTGGTCCTGCGCGCGCGTGGCGGTGCCAGTGCGGCCGGGCACCGGCTGGTCATCGGGCCGGACGGCCCTGCTGTCTTCCTTGTGTTCCTTGCGGGGCGTCGAATGCATGGCTGTCTCCTCCGGGATCGCCGCCGGCGGCGGCGCGATCCGGTACTGCCGCAATCGCCATGCCAGTCCCGGGCGCCGGTTGCGCCCCTTGCCGCTCAGGTGTCGGGTCCGGCCGCCGGCTTGCCTTTGCCGCGGATCCAGGCGTGGGTCTGCGCCAGGATCTCGTCGGACAGGTCCGGGTCGTCGACCAGGCGCGCCAGGATCACGGCGCCCAGCATGGCCGACCAGTTGCCGATCGCGGCCTGGCGTGCCTGGGCCGCGTTGCCACCCGGCGCGCTTTCGCCGAACCGCTCGAACTGGCGCCGTAGCGCAGCCGTCATTGCCGCCCGCGCTTCCGGCGCCTGGCGGATGGTTTCCGCGGCAAGGGCAGCCGTCGGGCACCCGCCCGCGAGGTCGTCGCGGTGGCTCGGCGCAAGGTAATCGGCGACATAGCGGGCCACGTCGACCTCGCCCTGGGCCCCGGCAGCCATGACATGCGCCAGCGTCTGGGCGATCAGGTCGTCCTTGGACTTGAAGTACCCGTAGAAGCCGCCATGCGTCAGGCCGGCAGCCTTCATCACTTCCGCCACCGTCACGGCCTCGAAGC
This sequence comes from Cupriavidus sp. 05T41, assembly GCF_056396525.1. Lineage (NCBI taxonomy): Bacteria > Pseudomonadati > Pseudomonadota > Betaproteobacteria > Burkholderiales > Burkholderiaceae > Cupriavidus > Cupriavidus sp. 05T41. The sequence goes on along the minus strand of NZ_JBFTLQ010000026.1, from coordinate 59,659 downwards.
CGAGCGAGCGGAACAGGCGGCTGGCCGCCTCCAGGATCCTCTGCCGGTTAGCGGCAACCTGCTCGCGACTGACCTTCATCTGATTCTCTCCATCATCGCTTGACATTATACATGACGTACATCATGATTCCATTCATGACGGCCGTCATGAATACGCGAGCAAACGTACCGACATCCTGAAGGGGAACAGCATGACCACAAAGCCCAGCGTCCTGATTACCGGCGCATCCACTGGCATCGGCGCCGTCTATGCCGACCGGTTCGCCAGGCGCGGACATAACCTTGTGCTGGTAGCGCGCGACCGCGCCCGCATGGAAGCCATCGCGCAGACGTTGCGCAGCGAAACCGGTGTCACCATCGATATCCTCCAGGCAGACCTGACCAGGCCGGCGGAGCTGGYCCAGGTCGAGGCACGGCTGCGCGACGACGCCCGCATCGGCGTCCTGGTMAACAATGCCGGCGCTAGTGCTGCCGGCGGCTTTGCCGATCAGAGCCCGGATGACGTGGCCGCGGTCATCAACCTCAACACCACGGCGCTGACGCGTCTTGCCAGCGCMGTCACGCCCCGCTTCGTCCAGGCCGGCGGCGGCGCCATCATCAACATCGGCTCGGTCGTGGGACTTGCGCCCGAATTCGGCCTGACGGTCTATGGCGCGACCAAGGCCTTCGTGCTTTTCCTGACCCAGGGTCTTCACCTCGAGCTCGGGCCAAAGGGCATCTACGTGCAGGCCGTGCTGCCATCGGCCACCCGCACGGAAATCTGGGCGCGCTCGGGCAAGGATGTGAACAGCCTCGCGGCCGTCATGGAAGTGGATGAACTGGTGGATGCGGCACTCGTCGGCTACGACCGCCGCGAAACCGTCACGATCCCGCCGTTGCCGGACGTGGGGCAATGGAACGCTTACGAAGCCGCCCGGCTCGCCATGTTCCCGAATTTCGCGCAGGTCCATGCCGCCGAGCGGTACCGCAACGTCTCCTGAGCCTGCCTGGTAGCCCGGTAGCCCGGGCCAGTCCGGCGCGATCCGGGCGCGGCCCGAGATCGGCCCGGCACCCGCGCCGCGCCGCTACGCGAAATGGCAGGCGACGGTGCCCAGCGCGCCATAGTCCACCTGGAAGGTATCGCCCGGGCTGGCAGCCACCGGCCGCGTGAACGAGCCGCCGAGGATGACCTCGCCCGCTTCCAGCCCCACGCCGAACGGATGGAGCTTGTTGGCCAGCCAGGCCACGCCATTGGCCGGATGGTTGAGCACGCCGGCCGCCACGCCGGTTTCCTCGATCACGCCGTTGCGCGACATGATGGCCGAGACCCAGCGCAGGTCCACGTCGAACGGGCGCACCGGGCGGCCGCCCATCACCACGCCTGCGTTGGCGGCGTTGTCGGCAATGGTGTCGAAGACCTTGCGCGGGCGCTTGCTTTCGGGGTCGATCGAATGGCTGCGCGCGTCGATGATCTCCAGCGCGGGGATGACGTAGGCGGTGGCGTCGTAGACATCGAACAGCGTGCAGTGCGGCCCCTTGAGCGGCTTGCCCAGCACGAAGGCCAGTTCCACCTCCACCCGCGGCACGATGAAGCGCCCCGGCGCAATGGTGGCGCCGTCCTGGAAGAACATGTCGTCGAGCAACGTGCCGTAGTCGGGTTCTTCGATCTGCGACGACATCTGCATCGCGCGCGAGGTCAGGCCGATCTTGTGGCCCTTGACGGTGCGGCCCTGCGCCAGCTTGTGCGCCACCCATTCGCGCTGGATGGCATAGGCGTCTTCGATGGTGATGTCGGGATGGTCCAGCGAAATCTGCCGGATCTGCGTGCGCGATTGTTCGGCGCCGTCCAGGCGCCGGGCGATCTGGCCGATCAGCTCAGGGMTGAGCATAGGGTCTCCGTGGGGTCGTGGTAGCGTGTCTGGTGACCGGGCGCGAATATCAGCCGGCCTTCCTGAAGCGGGCATGCACGTTGTTGTGCTTGTAGGTGCCGCCTTCGTTGAACTCGACGAGCTCCATCGACAGCGCCAGGTAACGCCGCGCGTAGAGTTCGGCGAAGTGCGCCTTGACCGCATCGAACAGCGCGTCGCACGCCTTTTTCCTGACGGCCTCGTCACGCCCCGCGCCGATCTTGAGCGTGATGTGGACGAAGGCATAGTCCGCCTCGCCATCGGCCATGCGGTAGTCGCTCAGCGCCAGCGCGCGCGAACGGATGCCGCCGATGGGGAAGGCGCCGTCCTGCGCGATCAGTACGTCGTTGAGGGTCTTGAGCAGCGCCGGCACGCGCGCCTCGGCGCGGATATTGTCGGTGTACTCGACGATGATGTGGGGCATGCAGTGCCTCGCTTCGTGGATGGTGCGCCCGGGGACGCAGTTCAGGGGCGCCGCTCAGCGCACGGGAAAGACCGCGTTGATCTGCCCGGTGCCCGAACTGGTGAAGTAGTCGGTGACGATCTCGGCCGGACGGTCGTACGCATCCCAGCCCAGCAGGCCGAGCAGCATGGCGGTATCGTGCATGCCGCCTTCGCCGATGCAATGCTCGTTGTACTCGGGCAGCATGCGGCAGAAGGTGGCCCAGTCGCCCTGCTTCCACAACTCCACCACGCGCAGGTCCACCTGCCTGAAGAACTCGCGGCTGATCTGGTGGATGCTTTCTTCCGGACTGTTGTTGTCGTTGAAGCGGTGCGACAGCGAACCGCTGGCGAGAAAAGCCACGTTGGCATCGCTGGCCTCGATGGCCTCGCGCAGCGCGGCGCCGAACCGACGGCTCTCGTCGAGCTGGTGCCATGCGCACCATGCCGCGATGGACACCACCTTGAAATGCCGGTCGGCATTCATGTAGCGCATCGGCACCAGCGTGCCGTACTCCAGCTCCAGGCTGGCGATCTCGTGCGCGCGCGTCATCACGCCGTGTTCGCAGGCGGTCTGCGCGATCAGGCGGCCCAGGGCCGGATTGCCGTCATAGGCATAGGCCATGTCCTTGATGAAGTGCGGCAGCTCGTTGCTGGTGTACACGCCCTCGAACCGCGCGTTGCAGTTGACGTGGTAGCCCGCGTTGACCAGCCAGTGCACGTCGGCCACCACGATGGTGTCCACGCCCAGCTCGCGGCAGCGCCGGCCGATCTCGCGGTGCCCGGCGATCGCCGCCTCGCGGCAGCCGTGATGCTTGCCGGGCAGTTCGGACAGGTACATCGACGGCACGTGCGTGACCTTGGCGGCGAGCGATAGCTTGCCCATGGCGGTGTCTCCTTGGTTCTGGTTGGCACCGGCATGCATGCCGGCGCTCTCGCTTTGCTGCCCTCAGACTCCCCAGCGGGGAATGTGATGGTCCCCCATCGAAATGCAGACGTTCTTGACCTCGGCGAACACCTCGAAGCTGAACTCGCCACCCTCGCGCCCGGTGCCGGACGCCTTGGTGCCGCCGAAGGGCTGGCGCAGGTCGCGCACGTTCTGGCTGTTGACGAAGACCATGCCGGCCTCGATGCCGCGCGCCAGGCGATGCACCTTGCCCACGTCCTGCGTCCAGATGTAGGAGGCCAGRCCGTACTCGGTATCGTTGGCCATGGCCAGGCCGTCGTCCTCGTCCTTGAACGGGATCAGGCAGGCTACCGGCCCGAAGATCTCTTCCTGTGCCACGCGCATGTGGTTCTCCACATTGGCGAGCACGGTCGGCTGCACGAAGTTGCCGTTGCGCAGGTACGCGGGCAGGTCGGCAGGCCGCTCCGCCCCGCCGGCCAKGACGGTGGCGCCTTCCTGCTCGCCCAGGCGGATATAGCCCGTCACCTTGTCCCAGTGCTGGCGCGTGATCATGGCGCCCACGTGGGTCTGCTCGCTGGTGGGATCGCCCACGCGCAGGCGCTTGGCGCGCTCGGCGAACTTGCGCGTGAAGTCGTCGTAGACGGTTTCCTGCACGAAGATGCGCGAGCCGGCGGTGCAGCGCTCGCCATTGATCKAGAAGATGGTGAACAGCGCGGCGTCGAGCGCGCGCTCCAGGTCGGCGTCGTCGAACACCAGCACCGGCGACTTGCCGCCCAGCTCCATCGAGAACTTCTTGAGCCCGGCACGTTCGATGATGCGCTTGCCCGTCACGGTGCCGCCGGTGAAGGACACCGCCCGCACATCGGGATGGCGCACCAGCGCGTCGCCCGCGGTGGCGCCGTAGCCCTGCACCACGTTGAGGACCCCGGCGGGCACGCCGGCCTCCAGCGCCAGCATGCCGAGCTGGTCGGCGCTCAGCGGCGACAGCTCCGACATCTTCAGCACCGCGGTATTGCCCAGCGCCAGGCACGGCGCGACCTTCCAGGTGGCGGTCATGAAGGGCACGTTCCACGGCGAGATCAGCGCGCACACGCCTACCGGCTGGTAGAGCGTGTAGTTGAGCATCTGGTCGTCCACCGGGTAAGTGCGGCCGTTCATCTGCACGCAGACTTCGGCAAAGAAATTGAAGTTCTCGGCCGCGCGCGGGATCAGCTGCTTGCCGGTCTGCGCGATCGGCAGKCCGGTGTCCTGGGTTTCCAGCGCCGCCAGTTGCGGCACGTGCTGGGTGATCAGGTCCGCCAGGCGCCGCATGATGCGGGCGCGGTCCCTGGCCGGCGTGCCGGCCCACCTGGGGAAGGCCGCCTTGGCGGCGGCCACGGCGGCATTGACCTCGGCCTCGCCGCCGGCGGCCACGGTGGCGATCTCCTCGCCGGTGGCCGGGTTCCAGGTGACGAAGGTGTCCTGGCTGCCGACCTGCTTACCGTCGATCCAGTGCTTGATCATGTCTGCTGTMTCCGTAGTGGCGCGCGTCGTTGCGCGCGGCCTTACTCGTTGCGGTATTCGCTGGCGCTGGCGATGGTGTTGACCAGCCGCCCCACGCCTTCGATCTCGGTGACCACCTCGTCGCCCGGCTGCGTATCGGCCAGGCCCTCGGGCGTGCCGGTGAGGATGATGTCGCCCGCCTCGAGCGTCATGAAGCTGCTCAGGTACTCGATCAGCCACGGGATGCCGAAGATCATGTCGCGGGTATTGCCGTCMTGGGTCAGCTTGCCGTTGACGGTGGTGCGCAACGCCAGGTTCATCGGGTCCGGCACGTCGTCGCGGTCCACCAGCCAGGGCCCGAGCGGCGTACAGGTGTCGCGGTTCTTCACCCGCAGGTTGGGGCGGTAGTAGTTCTCCAGGTAGTCGCGGATGGCGTAGTCGTTGGCCACGGTGTAGCCGCGCACATGGTCGTAGGCCTGCGCGGCCCTGACGCCGCGCGCGGTGCGGCCGATGACCACCGCCAGCTCGCACTCGTAGTGCATGTACTTCACGCCTTCGGGCCGCACCGTGCGGCCGCGGTGGCCGATAAAGGTGCCCGGCCCCTTGAGGAAGACCAGCGGCTCGTCCGGCGCCTTGAAGGCCAGCTCGCGCGCATGATCGGCATAGTTCAGCCCGAGCGCGAAGGTGGTGCGCGGCGCCACGGGAGGCAGCCAGACCACCGTGTCTTCGCGCACGATGCGCCCGTCGTCCAGCCGCAGCAGTCCGTCGCCGGCCGGCTGCGCGCCGTGCACCAGTCCATCGCAGGCCACGCGTGCGGTTCTCATGCGCCCTCTCCMCGTGCGGCCACGACACGGTGGCGCAGGCAGCCCACCCCCTCGATCTCGATCTCCACCGCATCGCCGGCCCGCGCCAGCGGCGCGCCTTCGGGCACGCCCGCGAGCAGCACGTCGCCCGGCTCCAGCGACATGAAGGCGGTGACGTCCGCCAGCAGCCGCGCCACGGGGCGTAGCAGGTTGACGGTACTGTTGCGCTGGCGTTCCTCGCCGTTGATGCGCACCACCATGGCACGCGCGTCCGGATTGCCGGCCTGCTCGCGCGCCGTCACCCACGGGCCGACGGGGCAGTAGCCATCGCGGCATTTGTGGCGCACTGCCGGGCGGTAATAGCTGGCGTGCGGCACGCTGACGTCCGATACCACCGTATAGCCGGCGATATAGTCCGCCGCGCGGGCCGGATCCACGCGCGTGGCGCGCCGGCCGATCACGATGCCCAGCGCCGCGCCGATTTCCAGCGTGTCCTGCCCAGGCGGCAGCATGACTTCGCTGCCGTGGGCGGCCAGCGTGTTGGCTGGCTTGATGTAGAGAATGGGTGCCGACGGCGGCGCCTGGTACGGCGCGGCGTTGACGCTGTCGCMCAGGGCCGCCAGCGCGCCCCTGAAGTTGAGCAGCGTGCCGTAGACGGTGCCGGTGACGGCGGGCTGCCACATGAATTCGCCTTCGCGCAGGGTCCGCACGCCGTCGTGCGGCAACTGCATGGCGCCGTCCACCGGCATGGCGCGCACCGGCAGGCCGCCGGCGGCGATTCTGGCGATTCTGCCTTCTCGCATCGTGCTCCTCTCTGGTTGCGTCCGCGCCTGCCTTGCGCGGCGGGCGGATCGATGACGGCAGCGTGTACTGGGGCCGCCACCTGTAATTAACATGTTAATAAGATTGCGCCCGCCTTTCAAGTGCTTTCTGGCCCCGCGGCGATCGCCGCCGCAGGGCGTGGCAAGGATTGCCCCCCGCAACTCCGGCAGGCGTCCTGGCAACTTGTCATCGTGCTGTCACGCACCATCTCCACAATCCGCTGCTGTACCGGGTTATCGCCTTGCGGACGCAGGATTTCCTCATGCGCCGCAGCATCACAAAGGCTTGCTGCCCGATTTTTTTGCGCCTTGAATGAAAACGTTTTCATTTCTGCAGCCCATCTTCTGGAAGGGGTCTTCGGCCGCCGCCAGAACCAGACCGGACCCATCAACGTGAACCGTAGCCAGGACCGCAGCCACGCCACCCCGCAAGACGCCGCCACCCTCCTGGATGTGGCGCAGGCGGCCGGCGTGTCGCTGGCCACGGCCTCCCGCGCCTTCAACAGCCCGGACCTGGTGCGCGCGGGCACCGTGCAGCGCGTGATGGACGCCGCGCTGCGGCTGAGTTTCCGCCCCAACCTGCTCGGCAGCAAGCTGCGCGCGCAGCAAAGCCGCATGATCGGCGTGATGCTGCCCACGCTGGAAAACGCCGTGTTCGCCGACTGCTGGCGCGGCATCGAGGACGCCGCGCTCGCCGCGGGCTATTCGCTGATGCTGGTGACCAGCGCCTACGATCCGGCGCGCGAGCGCGAACGCATCGAGTACCTGCTGCGCCATCGCGTGGACGGCATGGTGCTGACGGTGGCCGATGCCGCGCGCAGCGCCGTGCTGGACCAGCTCGACGCCGAAGGCGTGCCCTATGTGCTGGCCTACAACCAGGCCGCGCCGCGCGGCCGGCGCTACTCGGTCTCGGTGGACAACCGCGGCAGCGCACGCGAAGGCGTGGAAGCCCTAATCGCCGCCGGGCACCGCCGCATCCGCGTCGTCTCCGGCGCCTTCGTCGCGTCCGACCGCGCCCGCCAGCGCTTCGACGGCTATCGCGACGCCATGCGCGCGCATGGCCTGGAGCCCGCCCCGCCGCTGTGCCTGCCGTCCCATACCGCCAGCAACGCCGGGCAGATCAGCGCACTGGCCACGGGCCCGGATGCGCCCACCGCCTTCTTCTGCACCAACGACCTGCTGGCCATCGGCGTGATCTCCGATCTCAAGCGCATCGGCCTGCGCGTGCCGCGCGATATCTCGGTGCTGGGCTACGACGGCATCGCGCTCGGCGCGCTGGTGGAGCCGCCGCTGGCCTCCGTGGTGCAGCCCAATGCCGAGATCGGCGCGCGCGCCGTGGCCGGCCTGCTCGTGCGCTTCGATCCCGCCGGCGCGGCGCGCGAAGCCGGTAACGAACGCATCACGCTGCTGCCGCATGCCCTGCGCCTGGGCGGCACGGTCGCCGCGCCGGCGTGAGGCGGCTGTCCCGCCGCCATGAGACCCAGCCTTTCCCCCCAGCCCCAGCCCCAGTCCGTAACCAAGGAGTTCACCATGCAAGCAAGCCGTTCCTGGCACAAACCGCTACGCTGGATCGCCGTCGCGCTCGGCGCCGCCGCCTTCAGCCAGGGCGTGGCCGCGCAAACCGCGATCTGCTACAACTGCCCGCCCGAATGGGCCGACTGGGCCGCGCAGATCCGCGCCATMAAGGAAAAGACCGGCGTCACGGTCCCGCATGACAACAAGAATTCCGGACAGTCGCTCGCGCAGCTGGTGGCGGAGAAAGCCAGCCCGGTGGCCGACGTGGTGTACTACGGCGTGACCTTCGGCATCCAGGCCAAGAAGGACKGCGTCACCGCCGCCTACAAGCCCGCGMACTGGAACGACATCCCCGACGGCCTCAAGGAYCCGCAAGGCAACTGGTTCGCCATCCATTCCGGCACGCTKGGMTTCATGGTCAACGTGGATGCSCTGCGCGGCAAGCCCGTRCCGCAATCCTGGGCCGACCTGCTCAAGCMSGARTACAAGGGGCTGATCGGCTACCTCGACCCCGCCAGCGCCTTCGTCGGCTATGTCGGCGCGGTCGCCGTGAACCAGGCCATGGGTGGCACGATGGAAAACTTCGGGCCCGCCTTCAAGTACTTCCGCGACCTGCAGAAGAACCAGCCCATCGTGCCCAAGCAGACCGCCTACGCGCGCGTGCTGTCCGGCGAGATCCCCATCCTGCTGGACTACGATTTCAACGCCTATCGCGCCCGCTACAAGGACAGCGCCAACGTGGCCTTCGTGATTCCGAAGGAAGGCACGGTGGTGGTGCCCTACGTGATGAGCCTGGTGAACAAGGCGCCGCACGATGCCGAAGGCCGCAAGGTGCTGGACTTCGTGCTGTCCGACGCGGGCCAGGCGCTGTGGGCCAATGCCTACCTGCGCCCCGTGCGCAGCGCCGGCATCCCGAAGGAAGTGCAGGCCAAGTTCCTGCCGGCGGCCGACTATGCACGCGCCAAGCCCGTGGATTTCGCCAGGATGGCGGATGCGCAGAAGGGGTTCAGCGAGACCTACCTGAAGGAAGTCCGGTGATCTGAAGCGTGGCCGGGGGCGAGTCTGCCGACCCGCCCCGGGCCGCGCTGCCGTGCACGCCCGGCCTTCCGCACGAATCTCGCACGACCCCCGCGCCAACCCTGCATCAAACCCGCTTCAACCATGCTTCCATCGGCGAGAACCTCATCATGAAGAAGCCGCTTCCTCTTCTCCTCTTCGCCCTGCCCGCGCTGATCGTCTTCCTCGCCTTCTTCTGCCTGCCGATGGCAAGGCTGATCGCGGTCAGCGTCAGCGGTGACGCAGGCGCCAGCGTCTACTGGACCGTGCTCACCAGCCAGCGCTACCTGCACAGCCTGCTGGTCACGGTGCTGCTGTCGGCCGCGGTCACGCTGGCCACGCTGGTCATCGCCGGCATCACCGGCACCTTCCTTGAACGCAACGCGGTGCCGGGCAAGAGCCTGCTGGTGGCCATGCTGACCTTCCCGCTGGCCTTCCCGGGCGTGGTGATCGGCTTCATGGTGATCATGCTGGGCGGGCGCAACGGGCTGCTGGCGATGGCGGGCGACTGGCTGGCGGGCGAACGCTGGACTTTTGCCTACGGCCTGATGGGGCTGTTCGTCGGTTATCTGTATTTCTCCATCCCGCGCGTGATCCTGACCGTKATGGCCGCCGTGGCCAAGCTCGACGCTTCGCTGGAAGAAGCCGCGCGCTCGCTGGGCGCGGGACGCTGGCGCGTGGTGCGCGACGTCATGCTGCCCGCGCTGATGCCGGCCATGATCTCGAGCGGAGCGATCTGCTTCGCCACCAGCATGGGCGCGTTCGGCACCGCCTTCACGCTGGCCACGCAGCTCGACGTGCTGCCGCTGACCATCTACAACGAGTTCACCAACTACGCCAACTTCGGCATGGCCGCGGCGTTGTCCGTGCTGCTGGGCACGGTGACATGGGCCCTGCTGGCGCTGGCGCGCTGGTTCTCMGGCGACGCCGTCGCCGCCACTGCCTGAGGAGCGCGCACATGATGCATTCACGACGACGCGGCGGCGCCTACTGGCTGCAGCTTGCCCTGGCGCTGCTGGTCTGCCTGTTCATGGTGGTGCCGGTGGTGCTGTCGGTGCTGGCCGGGCTGACCAACAATATCTTCATCGGCGTGGCCAGCGGCCTGACCACGCGCTGGCTGGTGGAGGTGTGGTCGCTCTACCGCAACACCATTTTCCTGTCGCTCGGCATCGCGCTGGCCTGCCTGGCCTGCACGCTGGTGCTGGGCGTGCMCGCGGCCTACTACATGGCGCTGCGGCGCGGGCGCGTGACGCGCCTGATCGAGGAGTTGCTGATGCTGCCGGTGGCCKTGCCCGGGCTGGCCACGGCGCTCGGCCTGATCCTGCTGTACGGCGGCTGGCAGGCGTTCCGCACCAGCTGGGTGTTCATACTGGTGGGGCATGTGCTGTTCACGCTGCCGTTCATGGTGCGCTCGGTGCTGGCCATCATGTCGGCCATCGATATCCGCACGCTCGAAGACGCTGCCGCCAGCCTGGGGGCGACCCGGCTGCAGCGCTTCTTCACCGTGGTGCTGCCCAATTGCCGCCAGGGCATCCTGGCCGGCGCGCTGATGGTGGTCACGCTGTCGGTGGGCGAGTTCAACCTGACCTGGATGCTGCACACGCCCACCACCCAGACCCTGCCGGTGGGGCTGGCCGACAGCTACGCTTCCATGCGGCTGGAGATCGGCTCGGCCTACACCATCGTGTTCTTCTTCATGATCATTCCGCTGCTGGTGCTGATGCAAGGCGTGAGCGCGCTCGGCGCGCGCGCCCGCAAGCACCGCCTGCCCGCCGGCGATGCCGTGGCCAACGGCCTTGCCGGCACCGATCCGCTCCCCGCTTCCGAGGCCCGCCATGCATGAACCCACTCCCATCACGCTGCGCCACTGCGGCAAGACCTTTGCCGACGGCACGCTGGCGCTGGAGCCGCTCGACCTCGATATCGGCGCGGGCGAGACCCTGGTCCTGCTCGGGCCTTCGGGCTGCGGCAAGACCACCACGCTGCGCATCATCGCCGGGCTGGAATTTCCCGATGCCGGCGGCGTGGTCATGTTCGGCKACAACGACGTGACGACGCTGCCGATCGAGCAGCGCGGCGTGGGCATGGTGTTCCAGAGCTACGCCCTGTTCCCCAACATGACCGTGGCGGAGAACATCGCCTACGGCCTGCGCGTGCGCCGCGTGGACGCCGCCGCGCGCCGCCGCCGGGTGGACGAAATGCTGGCGATGATGCATCTCGGGCCCTTTGCCGAGCGCCGCGTCGACCAGCTCTCCGGCGGCCAGCGCCAGCGCGTGGCACTGGCGCGCGCCATCGCCGTGCAGCCGCGCGTGCTGCTGCTCGACGAGCCGCTGACCGCGCTCGATGCCAAGTTGCGCGACGCGCTGCGCGCCGACATCAACCAGCTGCTGCGCAGCCTGCATATCACCGCGGTCTATGTCACCCACGACCAGGCCGAAGCCATGGCGCTGGGCGACCGCATCATCGTGATGGACCGCGGCCGCATCGCCCAGGCCGGCACCCCGCAGCAGATCTACCGCGCGCCGGCCAATGCCTTCGTGGCGGACTTCATCKGCACCATGAACCGCCTGCCGGCCCAGCGCGAAGGCGGTGCCTGGCGCGTGCCGGGCGGGCTGGTTCCCTGCACCGCCGGCGCGCCCGCCTCCGGCGCCGGGCAGGCCGAGCTGCTGTTCCGCCCCGAAGACGTGGCGCTGGCCCAGCCCGGCGACGCGCACCTGGGCGGCGCGGTCGTGACCGCGCTGTTCCTKGGCAACTACACGCGCCTGCTGGTCGACGTCGGCGCGCCAGCCCCGCTGGTCGTCGACACCACCCGCCGCGACGGCTGGCTGGCGGGCGACCGCGTCGGCCTGCGCCTCGATACCGGCCACCTGATCACGCTTTCGCAAGCCCTCCCCGCATGAACACCCCGAACGACGACACCGCAGGCAGCTACCTGCTCGCCCATATCACCGACCTGCACATCAAGGCGGGCGGCAAGCTCTCCTATCGCATGGTGGATACCGCGGGCGCCCTGCAGCGCTGCATCGACACCCTGCTGGCCGCGCCGCAACGGCCCGACGCGGTGGTCATCACCGGCGACCTGGTGGATTTCGGCACCGAGCAGGAGTACCGCTTCCTGCGCGGCATCCTGGCCGGGCTGCCGCTGCCGGTGCGGCTGCTGCCAGGCAACCACGACCACCGCGCCACGCTGCGCCGCGTGTTCGCCGACCACGATTACCTGTTCGCCAACGGCGACKGCGACGCGCCCGTCCACTACTGCGTGGATGCCGGGCCACTGCGGCTGGTGGCGTTCGACTGCACGGTGCCGGGCAAGCCGGGCGGGCGCGTCGATCCCGCCGCGCTGCCCTGGCTCGACGCGACCCTGGCGGCGGCCCCCGGGCGGCCCACGCTGCTGATGCTGCATCATCCGCCCTTCCATACCGGCATCGGGCACATGGACCAGCAGGGGCTGGAAGGCGCCGGCCTGCTCGAGCCCGTGGTACGCCGCCATGCGCAGGTGGAGCGCGTGCTGTGCGRCCACCTGCACCGGCATATCACGCACCGCTTCGGCGGCACGGTGGCCATGACGGCGCCGGGACCGGCGCATCAGGTCGCGCTCGATATCGACCCGCGCGCGGCGTCGCGCTTTCGCATGGAGCCGCCGGGCTACCTGCTGCACTGGTGGCATCCGGCCCACGGCCTGGTCAGCCACGCCGCGGTGATCGGCGATTTCGGCGCCAGCCATCCATTCTTCGATGCGGCCGGCAAGCTGATCGACTGATCGACTGGTCGACCAGGCGGCTGAACGGCCGGGCATGCCGTGCTTTGCATCTCGCTGGCCCGGCCGGCCCGGCGGACGAAAAAAAGCCCACAGCCGGCTGGTTGTGGGCGAGAAAAGTGGTAGGGGCAAGTCGCGGAAATCACCCACGCACTCATGGTGACAGCCGGGGCCCGGTGGCGAAATAATCTTTACGGACTAGGGCCGCGCGCGGCCAGGCCGCCCCGGCTGCCCGCTGTCCCAGGCCCGGCGCGGGTTGCGGGGCAATCCGGCCGGCGCGATCGAATTGCGTTTCCCCACCAACGAGGGGTAATGGACAGCACTGCGAGAATCGAGTCCAATTMGCCTGCGACATTCGGTATTGTCCTGGCAGTCTTGCGCGCCCGGACGCCGGCTTATCGGGCCGCCTGCTACCCTTTGCATCACCTTGCCTGCCACGGCCGCCGTGCCCCCACAGCCTCAATGCTCAACGCCCATCTGCTGCTGATCGACGACCACACCCTGTTCCGCACCGGCCTGCGCCTGGTGCTGGCKGACAGCCCCAGCGTGGCCGGCATCATCGAGGCGGGCTCGGTCATGGGCGCCGTGCAGGAGCATCGCGGCGCGGCTGTGGATATCATCCTGCTCGATATCCAGATGCCCGGTCTCAATGGCATCGAGGGCGTGAAGGTGTTGCGCCGGCACTTTCCCGCGGCGCGCATCCTGATCGTGTCCGGCACCTCCGGGCTGGAAACCATCCCCCTCGCCGCGCGCAGGGAGATCGCGGGCTTCCTGCCGAAATCGGCCGACAGCGAGGAGATCGAACAGGCCATTGCCAGCGTCCTGCGCGGCGATACCTGGTTCGGCCCCGCTCMGGCCGCCGAGCCGGGCGGCAACCCTCGCAGCGACCCCGGCGGCGGCACCGCCGGGTCCGGCGCCTACCAGCCCAGTTCGCTCACACCGCGCCAGCTCGAGGTACTGGAACAGCTCAGCCTGGGCCGTTCCAACAAGGTCATTGCCCATCACCTGGGCCTCTCGGAGAACACGGTGCGCGTCCACGTGGCGGCCATTCTCGACCACCTGGGGGTGGTCAGCCGCGTCGAGGCGGTGCTGGAGGCGCAGCGCCGCGGCCTGGTCCAGAACGGCAGGTAAGCCATGGTCCTGCTCGTTCCCCGCTATGACGAACCGCGCCTGCTGGCCGCGGAGATGGAACTGATCGACCAGAGCTTCGGCATCGCCATGCTGGGCTGCGCGCTGGCCGGATTTATCCTCGCCCTTGGCCTGAGCATCGGCGGCGGGCATCCCGGCGCCTTTCCATGGGCCGTCGCGCTGGCGGCGGCGTGCGCGCTGGGCCACTTCGGGMGCCGCGCCATCGCCGAGCGCCTGAGCGAGGCCCGGGCCGGGCTCTATGCGCGCGGCATGACGGCCCTGCTGACCGTGATCGGCGGGCTGTGGGGCCTGGCGGCATGGCTCTACATGGACGTCCACTCGCCGGCCACGGTGATCTGCATCCTGTCGCTGATCGCCGGCATGAGCGCGGCGGCGCTGGCGGTGTTCTCGCCGTGCCTGCCGGTGGCGGTGGGTTTCTTCGTGCCGGCCATCGTGCCGGTATGGGCTGTCTTCATCGCCACCGGTGACAGCGCCTACCTGGCGATGTTCCTCGGCGCGCCGCTCTACMTGGCGGTGCTGATGGTCTTTGCGCGCAACTACGCGCGCGTGGCGCGCCATGCCATTGCGCTGCGCTTCGCCAACGTGGAGCTGATCGCGCGGCTGCGCGAGCAGACCGCGCGCGCCGAATCCGCCCAGCACGAGGCCGAGGAAGCCAATCGCGCCAAATCCGTGTTCCTGGCGTCGGCCGGCCATGACCTGCGCCAGCCGCTGCACGCGCTCGGGCTGTTCGTGGTCACGCTGGGCCGCTCAGAGCTGAGCGACAAGCAGCGTCAGCTGCTGGCGCATATCGAAGCCGCGGCCGGCGCCGCGCGCGAGATGCTCAACACCCTGCTGGACTTCTCCAAGGTGGATGCCGGCGTGATCACGCCGCAGCCACGCGCGTTCCGCCTGCAGCCCATGCTGTACAAGCTGGAGAACGAGTTTGCGCCACAGGCCGACGCGCGCGGCCTGTTCTACCGTACCCGCGACACCACCACCACGGTGTTCGCCGACCCCAACCTGGTCGAGCTGATCCTGCGCAACCTGATCGCCAATGCCATCCGCTACACCAACCAGGGCGGCGTGCTGGTGGCATGCCGGCAGCGCCGCGGCTGTGCCGTGCTGGAGGTCTGGGATACCGGCGTGGGCATTCCCATCACGCAGCGCCGCGCGATCTTCAGGGAATTCCACCAGCTCGGCAACCCGKAGCGCGACCAGCGCAAGGGGCTGGGGCTGGGCCTGGCGATCGTGGAAGGCCTGGCGCGCACCATCTCGACCCGCGTGCTGCTGAACTCCCGCCCGGGCCGCRGCTCGGTGTTCCGCTTTGCGCTGCCGCTCACGTCCCAGGCCGCGCAGCCAGCCGATGCCTCCGCGGGCACGCCGGGCACCATGCCGAGCCGGCCCAGCCTGCATGGGCTGCGCGTGCTGGTGCTCGACGATGATCCGGAGATCCGCACCGCGATGACCGCGCTGCTGCAGAGCTGGCAATCGGTCTGCGTGGCGGTGGAATCCGAGAGCGAGGCGCTGGCCGCGCTGGCGGATTTCACGCCGGACCTGCTGCTGGCAGACTACCGCCTGCGCGGCGAGCGCACCGGGCAGGAGGCCATGGAAGCCATCCGCGAGCGCCTCGGGCGCGCCATCCCGACCGTGATCATCACCGGCGACACMGCGCCGGACCGGCTGCGCAACGTGCATGCCGGCGGCGCCGCGCTGCTGCACAAGCCGGTGGTGGCGCAGCACCTGCATACCGCCATGACAGCGCTGTTGAGCGAGTCCGGCTGGCGTCCGGAGATTCCCCGCGCGGCCGGGATGCGGATGCACGGCTGAGCGGCGCKGCCCTGCGCCGCGGCCGACCCCATCGTCGGCCCCCCATTCATGCGATTTTCGTATTAATCAATCCGTCCTATTAATTGGACTTAGGGCCGACGCCCGCCCACACTGCATTGCGTGACAGCAGGCACGGGCGCCCGGCAAGCCGTATCGCTGCGCCCAAGTGCCGCCAGGTTCCACCGACCCACGCGAGGAGCAGCCATGAGCACGCAGCACGAACTGCCAAGACACGACTTGCTGATCGACGGCAAGCGTCTGCCGCCGGGCAGCGGCGAGTATTCCACCGACCTCAACCCGGCCACGGAAGCCCCGATCGCGCTGGTGGCGCAGGGCAGCGCCGCCGACGTCGACCTCGCCGTGGCCGCCGCGCGCGCCGCGCTGAAGGTCTGGAACGGCCTGCGCGCGGCCGAGCGTGGGCGCATCCTGTACCGCTTCGCGGACTTGCTCGAGCGGCACCAGGAAGAACTCATCGCGCTGGAAAGCCTGGACGCCGGCAAGCCCCTGGCTGCCGTGCGCCGCCAGGACATGCCCGCGGTCATCGATACCGTGCGCTACTACGCCGGCTGGGCCGACAAGATCAATGGCCAGGTGGTACCGACGCGCCCCGGCGCGCTGACCTACACCGTGCGCGAGCCGGTCGGCGTGGTGGCGGCCATCGTGCCCTGGAATTTCCCGCTGATGATCGGCATGTGGAAGATCGCCCCGGCGCTGGCCTGCGGCTGCACGCTGATCGTCAAGCCCGCCGAGATCACGCCGCTGACCGCGCTGCGCGTGGGTGAACTGGCGCTCGAAGCCGGCCTGCCGCCCGGCGTGCTGAATATCGTGCCCGGCAAGGGCAGCGTGGTGGGCAATGCGCTGGTGGCGCATCCGGGCATCGACAAGGTGACCTTCACCGGCTCGCCCGGCGTCGGGCGCGGCATCATGCAGGGCGCTGCCGCCAACTTCAAGCGCGTCACGCTGGAACTGGGCGGCAAGTCCGCCAACCTGATCTTCGCCGACGCCAATGTGGACGCCGCGGTGCGCGCCGCCGCCTCCGGCATCTTCTTCAACGCCGGCCAGGTCTGCTCGGCGGGCTCGCGCATCCTGGCCCAGCGCGAGATCTACGACGAAGTGGTGGAGAAGCTCGCCGCGCGCGCCGGCTCGATCCGCGTGGGCGACCCGGCCGCGCCCGACACCGCCATGGGCCCGGTGGTTTCCGCCGCGCAGATGAAGACCGTGCTCGACTACGTGGAGATCGGCAAGCGCGAGGGCGCCACCGCCGTCACCGGCGGCGCGCGGCTGGGCGACAAGGGCTACTTCGTGGCGCCTACCGTGTTCGCCAATGTCGAGCATGAGATGCGCATCTCGCAGGAAGAGATCTTCGGCCCGGTGGCCAGCGTGATCCGCTTCGAAGACGAAGCCGACGCCGTGCGCATCGCCAACGGCACCGCCTTCAGCCTTGCCGCGGGGGTATGGAGCGCGGACATCGGCCGCGTCCACCAGGTGGCCGCCGAACTGCGCGCCGGCACGGTGTGGATCAACACCTATGGCCATACCGACGTGCGCCTGCCCTGGGGCGGCGCCGGCGATTCGGGGCTGGGGCGCGAGCACGGCGACGCGGCCATCGACAATTTCACCGAACCCAAGGCGATCTGGCTGGCGCTGCGCTAATAGCGCGGCGCCCCGGGAAGGCTCCGGCGGCGTTAAGATGGCGGGCGCGCCGCCCGGCGCACCCGCTACCAATGCCCCCCCCAATGCCAGACCGACGCCAATTCCTGCGCTCGGCGGCCGGTACCCTTGCCGGCGCCAGCGCGMTGTCCCTGCTGCCCCCCGCCATCCGCCGCGCCCTCGCCATCCCGGCCAGCAGCCCCACCGGCACGCTGCAGGACGTGGAGCACATCGTGGTGCTGATGCAGGAGAACCGCGCGTTCGACCACTATTTCGGCGCGATGCAAGGCGTGCGCGGCTTCGCCGACCGCTTCCCGGTGCCGGTGGCCAACGGCAAGACCGTCTGGTACCAGCGCGACGAGACCGACCCCGCCGCGCCCGCCACGCTGGCCCCGTTCCACCTGGACACTGAGCAGGTGTTCGAGCTGATGCGCGTCGCCGGCACGCCGCATACCTGGTCCAACACGCAGGACGCCTGGGGCGAAGGCCGCATGCAGCAGTGGCCCACGTTCAAGAAGCGGCACGCGATGGGCTACTTCAGCGACGCCGACCTGCCCTTCCAGTACGCGCTGGCCAATGCCTTTACGGTGGCCGACGCCTACCACGCGTCCTTCCTCGGCGGCACCAACACCAACCGCTGCTTCCTGTGGAGCGGCACCAACGGCCCGGACGGCAAGGGCCACGGCCCCGCCATCGACAATACCTACAACAAGCTCGGCGGCGGCAAGCCMGACGGCGGCTATGCCTGGACCACCTATCSCGAGCGGCTGGAAGCCGCCGGCATCAGCTGGCGGATCTACCAGGACATGGCCGACAACTATTCGCTCAACGCCAACGCAGGGTTCCGGGCCTACCGCGACGCCTACCACGGCCTGCCAGGCGCGCAACCRGCGCTCAGGGACAAGGCGCTCKGYACGCGCAGCCTGGACCAGTTGCGCCAGGATGTGCTGGACGGCAAGTTGCCGCAGGTCACATGGATCTGTCCCACGCGGGCGGGCTCCGAACACCCTTCCCCATCCAGCCCGGCGCAGGGCGCGGCCTATGTCTCGGCCGTGCTGGATGCGCTCACGGCCGACCCCGCGGTGTGGAGCAAGACCGTGCTGCTGCTGATGTACGACGAGAACGACGGCTTCTTCGACCATATGCCGCCGCCGGCCGTGCCGTCCTGCCTGGCCTGGGACGCCGATCCCGCCAAGGCCGCCTATGCCGGCGCCTCCACGGCCGATACCGGCGGCGAGTACCACCACCTCGTCACKGGCGTGGCGGCGGACGACTTCCCGCGCCTGCGGCACCGCCCCTATGGACTGAGCATGCGCGTGCCGATGATCGCCATCTCGCCGTGGAGCAAGGGCGGCTGGGTCAACTCCGAGGTGTTCGACCACACCTCGGTGATCCGCTTTATCGAGGCCCGCTTCGGCGTGCGCGAGCCGAACATCTCGCCTTGGCGGCGAGCGGTCTGCGGGGACCTGACCTCGCTGTTCGATTTCGCCAGGCCGAACCACGCGCAAGCGCTGCCCGCGCTGCCCGCCACCGCCGCGCTGGCCGCGCGCGCGCGGGCGCTGCCGGGCACGCGTACCCCGGCGATTCCGCTGCTGCCCGAACTGCCCGCGCAGGCAAGCGGCACGCGCCCCTCGCGCGCGCTGCCCTACGAGTTGCTCGCCCAGGCCGCGGCAGATCCTGCCGGCGCCTCGCTGMRGATCGATTTCATCAACACGGGGCATGCGGGCGCGGTGTTCCACGTCTACGACCGCCTGCACCTGGAACGCGTGCCGCGCCGCTATACGGTGGAAGCCGGCAAGCGGCTGGCGGGCACCTGGGACACGGGCGCCGACGCAGGGCGCTACGACCTCTGGGTGCTCGGGCCCAATGGCTGGCACCGGCATTTCACCGGCACGCAGGCGCCGGCCGGCGCGGAAATCGAACTGGGTTACGACATCGCCGCGCGCGGCGTGCGCCTTGGCTTGCGCAACGACAGCGCGCAGCCGCGCACCTTCACGGTGACCGCCAACGCCTACCAGCCAGACACGCGCCGCGTCKAGGTGCCCGCGCGCAGCCGGCGCGAACTGGCCTGGCCCGCMCGGGCGTCGGGAGGCTGGTATGACTTCACGGTGTCGGCGGCGGACCTGCCGGGCTTCGCGCGGCGCTGCGCGGGGCGGCTGGAAACCGGCCAGCCCTCGGTCAGCGACCCGGCCATGGGCGGCCGGGCCATCGGCGAGCAGTGGCGCCCGCCTGTGTGAAAAACCTGCCCGGCCCTGCAATTCCTGCGGCCGCGCCGCAGCCTAGAGCTTCGGAATGCGCAGGGTCTTGCTGATCATCAGCGAGCCGGACAGCACGAACAGCAAGGCCAGCGGGTGCAGGTCCGCCGGCCCCAGGCGCCAGACACCGCCGAACAGCGCGTCGCCCAGCCGCCCCTGCCACGCGCACAGGGCCAGCACGCCGGTCAGCAGCACACTGGTGGGGATCGGCGTGCCCTCGAAATACGCCACCTTGTCGGCGCCMTCGGACAAGGTCTCCGCGGTCACGTTGAAGCGCGCCAGGCGACTCACGCCGCAGCACACGAAGTAGATCAGCGCAGCCATGTCCCAGCCGCCGCGCATGCCTGCGGCGAACGCCAGCGTGGCCGGGCCGACGCCGAAGGAAATGATGTCCGCCAGCGAATCCAGCTCGCGCCCCAGGGCCGAGTGCTGGTGCCGCCAGCGCGCAATGCGCCCGTCGAGCACGTCGAAGACAAAGGCCGCCGGGGCAAGCGCCGCGGCCGCATAGAAATGATCGGGCGAGCGCGTGGCCACGTAGAACATGGCGAAGAAGACCGATGCCATGCCGCAGGCCGCATTGCCCAGCGTGAACAGGTCCGCGAGCTGCATTTCGCGGATCATGGAGAAATGCTTGGGGCGTTCCGTTGTCGATGCCATGTCGGCGGTCTCCTGGCTCCATTGGCGCATGTGGATGAATCGCTGCCTGCAAGAAGCGAACCACGCGCAGGTAGCGACGAGGAAGCGAACGCCCGTGCCGCGCTAGAAGCGCAGGCCCGCCGCCCGCAAGGCTCGCCCGGTCTCGCCTGCGCTCACATGATGCACGGTCTGCCAGCCCAGGGCGGCCGCGGCGGCCACATTGGCCGCATTGTCGTCGATGAACAGCATCTCCTGCGGCGCAATGCCCGGCAAGTGCGTGCCGATGCGCGCATGCATGAGCCGGTAGATGGCCGGGTCGGGCTTGGCCACGCCGACCTCGCCGGATACCAGGATATCGCGGAACACATCCAGGAAATCGCCCATGCGCCGCGCATGCGGGTAGGTTTCGCTGGACCAGTTGGTCAGGCCGAACAGCGGCACCTGTGCCGCATGCAGGCGGCGCAGCAGATCCACGCCATCGCCCAGCACGCCGCGCAGCATCTGCGGCCAGCGGCCGTAGAACGCACGGATCAGGCTGGCCTGCGCGGGATGCTCGGCCACCAGTTGCTCGGTGGCCTCTTGCAGCGGACGGCCGGCGTCCTGGCGGATATTCCAGGCGGGCGAGCAGACTTCGGACAGGAAGCTGGCACGCTGCGCCGCATCGGGAATCAGCTCGCGATAGAGGTACTCGGGGCTCCAGTCGAACAGGACACCACCAAAATCGAACACGACGGCACTGACGGTCACGGGATCTCGCAAATTGGGTGCTTGGGCGGCGGACAGACGGCATTTTCGCAGAGTCCGCAGCCGCGCAGGCGCCTGCCATGCCGCCACTATGAGATTTCTCGCAACGCGAGGCCAGGCCGGGCCACCTACGCTTGCGGCTGTTGCCATCGCTGCTCCGGGCCGCGCGGGCATTCCGGGCATGCCGCTCATATGGCGCCCACCAACCCAGCCGATACCATGCGTCTGAAGCCATCCAGGTCCTCCCGCCCCCTCTGCGTCTTCCCTTCCCTCACCGTCTACCGCCCGGCGCCTGCCTGCCTCGCATGGCTCTGCCTGCTGTTGCCCCCGGCCGCCCCGCCGGCCCATGCCGCGGCGCGCGCCGCTCAGTGCGGCATGGCCGCCACGCCGATCGCGGAATTGCGCGCCGCGGGCGCGCCATCCATCGGCCRCAGGGTCGTGCTGGAAGCCGTGGTCACGGCCGACTACACGGGCGCCGACGGCTTCGCCGGCTTTTTCGTGCAGCAGGCCGATGCCCGGCGCCAGCACCGCCCCGGCATCTCGGAGGGCATGTTMGTCTATGCGCCGCGCGCCGGCATGCGCGCCGGCGACCTGGTGCGCCTGAACGGCACCGTGGAAGATCGCTCCGGCCAGATGCAGCTGAGGCTGTCCGGCACCGCCACGGTGTGCGCGCGCGGCCTGGCGGTGACGCCGGCGGTCGTCACGCTGCCCGTGGAACATGCGGGC
Source organism: Cupriavidus sp. 05T41 (assembly GCF_056396525.1). Classification (NCBI taxonomy): domain Bacteria; kingdom Pseudomonadati; phylum Pseudomonadota; class Betaproteobacteria; order Burkholderiales; family Burkholderiaceae; genus Cupriavidus; species Cupriavidus sp. 05T41. The sequence goes on along the minus strand of NZ_JBFTLQ010000026.1, from coordinate 38,025 downwards.
GCGCTGGCCGCCCATGAAAGCATGCTGGTCCGCCTGCCGCAGACGCTGACCGTCAGCGACACCTACGAACTGGGCCGTTACGGCAGCGTGGCGCTGAGCTACKGGCGCCTGCAGATTCCCACCAACGTAGCCTTGCCTGGCGCCGGCGCCAGGGCGCAGGCCGCCGCCAATGCCCTGAACCGGCTGACGCTGGACGACGGCTCGAGCCGGCAGAACCCGGCCACGGTGATGCACCCCGCGCCCGGCCTGAGCGCCGCCAATACCCTGCGCGCCGGCGATAGCGTGGCCGGCGTGCAGGGCGTGCTGGAAATGCGCTTCGGCGGCTGGCGCGTGCAGCCCGTGCCCGCGGCGCCGCCGCCGCGTTTCCTGCCTGCCAACCCGCGGGCCGGCGCACCGCTGCGCGCCGCCGGCAGCGACCTGCGCGTGGCGGCCTTCAATCTGCAGAACTACTTCAACGGCGACGGCAAGGGCGGCGGCTTCGATGATCCCGCCAACCGGGGTGCCCGCACGCCGGCGGAGTTCGCGCGCCAGGAAGCCAAGCTGCTGGCCGCGCTGCGCGGCCTGGATGCCGACGTGATCGGCCTGGTCGAAATCKAGAACAACGGCTACGACGAGACCAGCGCCATCCGCCGGCTGGCGGCCATGCTGGGGCCCGAATGGCGTTTCGTCGATCCGGGCGGGGTCAGCCTCGGCGGCGACGCCATCGCGGTCGGCCTGCTCTACAACAGCCGCACGGTGCAGGTCGCGGGCATGCCGGCCACGCTCTGGTTCGGCGAGAGGAACCGGCAACCGCTGGCCGCCACATTCCGCCTGCATGCGCAGGCCCGCCAGCTCACGGTGGTGGTGAACCATTTCAAGTCCAAGCGCTGCACCGACGCGCGCGGCGCCGACGCGGACCAGGACGATGGACAGGCCTGCTGGAACACCACCCGCGTCGCCGCGGCCATGCGCCTGGCCAACTGGCTCGCCACCGCGCCCACCGCCGTGGCCGACCACGGCAAGCTGCTGATCGGCGATCTCAACAGCTATGCGCGCGAGGACCCCATCCGGATGCTGGCACAGCGCGGCTATGCCGACATGATCGCGCGCTTCGCGTCCGGCCCGGCCTACAGCTTCGTGTTCGGCGGCGAGGCCGGCTACCTCGACCATGCCCTCGCCGACGACGCGGCGGCCAGCCGCATCCGTGCCGTCCATCACTGGCATGTCAATGCCGACGAGCCCGTCGCGCTGGCCTATCCGCTGGCCAGCAAGAGCACGGCACAGCAGCAGGCCTTCTACGCGGCCGATGCCTATCGCTCGTCCGATCACGATCCGGTGCTGGTCGACCTGGCGATGCGTGGCGACGCCACCTTGCCGGGCGGCGTGGAGCCCGCGGGGGAGAGCGGCGAAACCGGCACGCCGGCAGGCGGATCCGCCCGGCCCGCCGACGGCGGTGGCGGCGGCGGCGCCATGGAGCATTGGCTGGCCATGGCGCTGGCAGGCGCGGCTTGGCTCGCCAGGCGCCGCTAGCGCGCGCCCGCCGGCTCGCGCCTGATGCCAACGGCCAGGTAGGCCACGATCAGCGCGTTGGCAATGGCCAGGCCGATATGGATCGGCGACGGATGGGCGATCGCCTCGTACATCTCCACCGGGATATAGATCCCGCCGGACCACACCCCAAGCCAGCTTGCCCATACGCGCTGGTGCCACAGGCCGAAGGCCTCGGTGAAACGCATGGCGGCATACATCGCGGCCGAACCGCCGATCGCMCACAGGCGCGCATCGCTGGGATGGTCCATCAGCGACAGGAAGATGGTCGGATAGCGGCTGCCCGGATTCAGGTGCAGGCGCGCCACGATGGCCTCGGCCAGCGCCTGCGCGTCCCGGTGCAGGAGCGCAACCAGCCCCAGCCCGGCCAGGATCACCAGCGCCCCCTTGGCGGCTTCGAACAGGGCGATGCCCTTCAGCCCGGCGCCCGCAGCATGCTTTGCCATCGTTGACTGTCCATTTCTGATCCGGCTTGTCGAATCMGGCTTGTCGAATMCGGCTCGCCGGATCCTGCTMGTCGAGTGCCGCCTGCCGGACTTAAGGTGGGGATCGTACCCCGGCACGCCCGCCCGCGGCAATCCGGCCATCGGCATCCTGGCCTGCGCGCGCTGTTACCATCGCCCTGCCGCCGTCTTCCGATGCCMGTCCCATGAACCCCGAACTCCTGCCGCTCCTGCTTACCCGCACCATGCCCTATGGCAAGTACAAGGGCCGCGTGATCGCGGACCTGCCSGGCAACTACCTGAACTGGTTCGCGCGCGARGGCTTCCCCACCGGCGAGATCGGCCAGTTGCTCGCGCTGATGCACGAACTGGACCACAACGGCCTCACGGGATTGCTGGACCCGCTGCGCGGGCGCTAGGCCCGCGCCGGGGCCGCMGCCGATTGGTAGTACGATTACGCCCTTGCCAAACACCGAAATACAGCAGGGGGAAGCGTTTTGCCATCAGTGGATCGCCGCAGCGCCGGCGCGTCGCGCTCGCCGCGCGCCCGGACCGAGACCTTGTCAGAGAACGAACGGGCCTACAGCGGCCTGCGCGAACGGCTGACCACGCTGGTCTACCGCCCCGGCGAGCATCTCAATATTTCCACACTGGTGGAAGATCTGGATATCGGCCGCACCCCCATCAACCAGGCGCTGCACCGGCTGGCCAACGAAGGCCTGGTGCAGATCCTGCCACGCAAGGGCGTGGTGGTGGCGCCGCTTTCCATCGACGACGCGCTGCACCTGATCGACGTTCGCATGGCCAACGAAACCCTGTGCGCGCGGCTGGCCGCCGAGCGCATCACCGCTGACGGATTGCTCGTGCTGGAGGGCATCTTGCGCGAGCTCGACGAAGCCGTGGCGCGGCGCKACCTGCCGCTGGTCACCAACCTGGACCGCCTGTTCCATGAGGAAGTGGCGCACCGCTCTGGCAACCCCATCCTGATCGAGATCCTGAAAGTGCTGCACGCGCGTTCGCAACGCTTCTGGGCCATCTCMCTGTCCTCCGAGGGGCACCTGGGCGAGGTCGGCGAAGAGCATCGCGCCATCCTGCAAGCGCTGCGCGACGGCGACGGCGCGGCGGCGGCCAGCGCGGTGGCKGCACATGTGCTGTCGTTCCGCCAGGCGCTGCTGCAGGGCCGCCGCGAGCCGGTCTTCGCCATGGGCAGCTAGGCTAGCCCTCCAGCGGCTTGCGCGCCGTCTCGCGTGCCACCAGCAGGGCTGCCAGCGTGACGGCCAGCGCAAGGCAGACATAGAGCGAGATCGCGATCGTCGAGCCATACGACTTGTACAGGCTGGCGATGATCAGCGGCGCAAAGCCGCCACCGAGGATGCCCGCCAGCGTGTAGGCCAGCGACGACCCGGCGTAGCGCACCCGCGTGGGAAACTGCTCCGTCACAAAGGCCGCCTGCGGGCCGTACATCATGGCGTGGATGACCAGGCCGACCACCACCGCCGCGCAGATCTGCAAGGGCTGCGCGCTGTCCATCAGCCGGAAGAACACAAAGGCCCACACCGCCGCCAGCAAGGCCCCGGCGATATACACCGGGCGCCGGCCAAGCCGGTCGGACAGGCTGCCGAACAGCGGCACCGCGATCGCATTGCAGGCCGCGCCGATCATGGTGGCGGTCAGCGCCAGCGGGCGCGACAGGTGCAGCACGCTGGTCACGTAGGTCAGCGTGAACACCACCACCAGCGCATAGAGCACGTCGGAGCCGATGCGCGCGCCGCCGGCCACCAACAGGCGCCGCCAGTGGTCGACGAATACCTCCTTGATCGGCGTCTTCGCGGTGCTCTTGCGCGCTTCCATCTCCTTGAACAGCGGCGTTTCTTCCACGCCGCGGCGCAGCCACAGCCCGAACACGACCAGCAGCACGCTGGACAGGAAGGGAATGCGCCAGCCCCACGCCTGGAAGTCTTCCGGGCTCAGCCAGAGCGAAACCAGCGCGATGAAGCCGGTGCCCAGCAACGTGCCGCACGACGGCCCGACCTGCGTGAACGAGGCATTGCGCCCGCGCTGGTGCTGCGCGCCGTGCTCCATCGACAGCAGCACCGCGCCGGCCCATTCGCCGCCGATGGCCGCGCCCTGCACGAAGCGCAGGGCCACCAGCAGCAGCGGGCTCCAGATGCCCAGCGACTGGTAGGTCGGCAGCACGCCCATCAGGCCCGTGGCCACGCCCATCAAGATCAGCGTGGCAACCAGCACGAAGCGGCGCCCGAGCTTGTCGCCCAGGTGGCCGAACAGCACGCCKCCGAGCGGGCGCGAGACATAGCCCACGGCATACGTGGAGAAGGCCAGGATGGTGCCAGTGAGCGGATCGAACGACGGAAAGAAGATTGCGTTGAAGACCAGCGCGGCCATCAGGTTGTAGACGGTGAAGTCATACCATTCCAGGGTGGTTCCGATCGTGCTGGCCGCGGCCAGGCGGCCCATGCCGGGCTTGCCGGCGGTGGCCTGGGCCGCGGCCGGCGCTTGCGTGACGGGGATGGTGTCGGCGCTCTGCATCATGCCACCTCCTGCGCGAAGAGCTTCCACCTGAGCACGTAGCGCGCGGCATTGGCGGCGGGCACGCCCAGCTGCTGCGCCGCGTCGTGCAGGGCGGCCGCGCCGGCGGCTTCGCTGCTGCTCTCGATCACGAGAATGGGGAGCAGTTGCCGGTCTTCCACGCTCTCGCGCGGCAAGGGCTGGCTCAGCGCGGCGTCGGGCATCAGCAGGTAGGACTGTACGAAGCCGGGCCGCGCAGAGAGCTCGCCGCCCACCTCGGCCGCCTGGTCGACCAGCGCCAGCGGGTCTTCGGGATGCGCCAGCGGCAGCACGGCGAGCCAGCTGCCGCTGCCCTGCCCCACCGCGGCGGTGACCTCGCTTACGCGGCGCATGGGCTGGCGCATGCGCCCGAGGTTGGCGACCGACCACGGCGTCTGGCGCCTGAATGCCGCCTTGTACGCTTCGGACGTGAAGGCCGCCAGCGACTCGGTGCGGTACAGGCCGAGATATTTCGGGCCACCCTGGACGGCCTCGTAGCGCGCGGCAGAGATGAATCCCTCGATGCGGGCACGCTCCTCGACGTGCTCGCGGTCATACCACTGGTTGAAATCGGCCTCGTCGGCCGCATCCACGTTGGCGGCGACAAACAGCATGCCCTGCGGCGCCATGCCCGTCGGGCCCTGGCTCGCAGACTTGTCGCTCATCTCGTGCATCTGGTGCATCTCGCTCATCTCGCTGATCTCGCTGATCTCGCTCATTCCACTCTCCGTCTGCCCGCGCTGCTTGCGGGCGGTGAGAKGATGATCGGCGCCAGCGGCCCGCGCGACAAACGGGTTTTTCTTCGCATTTCCGATCAGTTTTTCTGTTCGACCCCGCCACGCACGCGCACCAGCACGGCGCGCGCCGCGGCCTCATGCCGGCGAAAATGGTGCAGGCAGCGAGAGCACGTAGCGGTCCGATTCGCGGCAGGCCAGCTCCGCCACCAGGCGGATTGCCTCCGACGCCGCGTGGTCGAGATGGCTGACCACCAGCCGCTGGTGCGGCAACGGCACATCGCAGGGGATCACGCGCAGTTCGCCGCGCTCCACTTCCTCGCGCACCGGCGCCAGCGGCATCAGCGCATTGCCGAAACCGCCCTTGACCAGCCGCACGATGGCCGCGATGGAGCTGACGCAATGCACCTTGCCCACCGGCAGCCCGGCCTTGCGGTACAACTCCTTGAGCGCCACGTGCGGCTGCGAGCCGGGGCTCATGGTGATGGTCGGGTGCTGCAGCAGCGCGCTCAGCCTGCCTTCGTCCGGCAGTGCGGGGCCGGGCGGGCCCACCCAGCCGATCGCCATCGGCAGGCATGGCGTGCTGGTGATGCCCTCGCCCACCGCCGGATCGGTCTGCAAGGCGATATCGATGCCGCCCGCGCGCAAGGTGTTGTGCAGGCCTTGCGTGGTTTCCGAGGTGAGCTGCACCTCGATGCCCGGATAGTGCGTCTGCAAGTGGCGCAGGAAATCGACCAGCCAGGTGTGCACCACGCTTTCGATGGCGCCGATGCGTACCAGCCCCAGCGGCGCATCGCCCGAGCGCCCCAGCACCATGATCTCCCGCTGCAACTCCAGCAGCCGCTCACCGTAGCCCAGCAGCCGCAGGCCGACCGGGGTGAGCCGCAGGTCGCGCGCCTCGCGCTCGAACACGCGCGCGCCGATCTCCTGCTCCAGCGAGGCAATGCGGTTGGACATGGCGGCCTGCGTGATGTGCAGCTTCTCGGCCGCCGCGCGAAAGCTGCCGAGCCTGGCCACCCACATGAAGGCTTCGATAAAGCGGGTATTCATGGCGCGCGGCTTCCTCCGCKGTCCGTGCGCCGGGCGAGCGCTGGCCGCGTCAATCCGGCCACCCGMCAGCAACGCCGGGTGCGGCCATTGGCATATTGCTCATTCAATGGATTCCTTCGCTTTCACTGAAATTTCACAGTTATTGCAGCACGGATTCTTATGCAAATTCCGCACCAGCGCTGTAGAGGGATTCCCTGAGCCCGGCCGCCGGGGCGGCTCCCTGGCTTGCGTGCATTCGCATGACGACAACGYATTGCTGATCTCCCGCTTCGCCCAAGAAGCAGCAACGTATCCCGCGGTGCCTGAAACAAAACGAAACAAAGCGAAACCGCGCCGACACCCGCGCATGCCGCGCGGGCGGCACCATGACAGCCATGTTCCACCCCTTCCCAAAGGAAACTGTCATGAGACCCTGGATCAAACGCACCCTGTTCGGCATGTTCGGCGCCGGCATCGCCCTGGGCGGCCTGAGCGCATGCGGCAGCTATCACCATGGCGGGCCCGGTGGCCGGATGAGCCCCGAGGAAKTGGCCCAGATGCGCGAGAAAATGATCGAGCGCGTCAGCAAGAAGCTGGACCTGAATGCCGAGCAGAAGCAGCGCCTTGCCGTGCTGGCCGACAAGCTCAGGGAGCAGCGCGCCGCGCTGACGGGCAATGCCGCCGATCCGCGCGCCGAGGTGCAGGCTCTGGTCGCCGGCGATAGGTTCGACCGCGCCCGCGCACAGACGCTGGTCAGCGAAAAGACCGCCGCCATCAACACAAAGAGCCCCGAGGTMATCGCCGCCATGGCAGACTTCTACGACAGCCTCAATGCCACCCAGCAGCAACAGGTGCGCGAGTTCCTGCAGAAGCGCCGCGGTGGCTGGCGCGGCCACTGAGGAGCACGGGGCATGAACTGGAACCCGACCGAGACCCCATGCCGGCCATGCCCCGCATCCTCCTGATTGACGACGACGAGCAGCTCGGCCCGCCGCTCGCCATCTACTTCGCCCGCTTCGAACTTCAGCTGGAGCAGGCCCTGCGGCCCAGCGACGGCCTCGCGCGCCTTGCGCGCGGCGGCTACGACGCCGCCATCCTGGACGTGATGCTGCCCGAGATGGATGGCTTTGCCTTGTGCCGCACCATCCGCCGGGACAGCGACATCCMGCTCGTCATGCTMACGGCGCGCGGCGAGGTCATGGACCGCGTGGTCGGCCTCGAGCTCGGCGCCGACGATTACCTGCCGAAGCCGTTCGAGCCACGCGAGCTGGTGGCACGCGTGCAGACCGTACTGCGCCGCCGCGGTGCAGCGCCTTCGCCCGACGCCGGCGCGCGGCTGCGATTCGAAGGCGGGCTCGAGATCGACCCGGCCACGCGCGGCGTGCGCTGCGGCGGCGAGGACGTGGTGCTGACCAGCACCGAGTTCGACCTGTTGCTGCTGCTGGCCCGCGAACCCGGCAAGGTCTTCKGCCGCGACGACATCCTCAACCACCTGCGCGGKCGCGACGCGKAGCTGTACACGCGCGCGGTGGACATCCTGGTCAGCCGCCTGCGCAAGAAGCTCGATCCGCCGGACTGCATCAAGACCTTGCGCAACGCAGGCTACTCCCTCGCCCTGCGCCCGCAAGGCGGATCTGCCGCCCACGCGGGGGCGCCGGCATGAGCGGACGCTGGCACCAGCGCGCGCGCCACGCCGTGCGGCACCGGCTGCACCTGCGGCTGGTGCTGTTGTTCCTGCTGCTGGCGCTTGCCACCACGGTGACCTTCGTCGGTGGCATGCAGAAGGCGTTCAGCACCGGGTGGCGCAGTGCCGCGCGGCCGCTGGTGGCGGACTACGTCGACCGCCTGGCGGCCGAGATCGGCAGCCCGCCGAGCGTGGAGCGCGCCCGCGCGATCAGCGCGCGCCTGCCGGTGAGCGTGCGTATCGCCGGCCCGCGGGTGAACTGGCAATCCGAGGACGCGCCCGCTTCCGGCTGGCGCTCCGGCGCGGCCATGCGCTGGCCGCGCCACGGGCCGGACGACGATGCGCCCCTGTTCTCCCGCACGACCGCGGACGGCCACCGCATCGATTTTGGCTTGAGCACCGCCACCTGGCAGAACCAGCCGCACCGCGCGGGGTGGATCACGCTGGCCGTGCTGCTCGGCCTGACTGCCCTGGCCTATCTGTACGTGCGCCACCTGCTGCGCCCGCTCGACGATATCCGCGCCGGCGCGCGGCGCTTCGGCGCGGGCGAGTTCGGCCAGCCCATTCCCATCCGCCGGCGCGACGAGCTGGGCGTGCTGGCGCACGACGTCAATACCATGGCGCGCGACATCCACCAGATGCTCGACGCCAAGCGCGCGCTGCTGCTGGCCATCAGCCACGAACTGCGCAGCCMGCTCACGCGCGCGCGGCTCAACACCGAGCTGTTGCCCGACACACCCGAGGTCCGGGCCCAGCGCGAAGCGCTGCTGCGCGACCTGGCCGGCATGCGCGACCTTGTCACCGACCTGCTGGAAAGCGAGCGGCTTGGCCAGGGCCACGGCGCCCTGCTGCTGGAGCCCACCGACCTGGCCGCGCTGGCCCGCGAGGTGGCGCTCGAAGTGACACAAGCCATGCKCGGTGACCGGCCCGCCGCCGGGCAGATCGCGCTGTCCATCGATGCCGGGCTGCCCGCCACGCTGGCGCTGGACCGTACCCGCATGCGCCTGCTGCTGCGCAACCTGCTCGACAATGCGCTGCGCCACAGCGCCGCCGCGCCCCGGCCGCCCGAACTGCACCTCGCCAGGGATGCGGGCGGCAGCATCGCCCTGCGCGTGCGCGACCATGGCCCGGGCGTGCCCGACGATCAGCTATCCCACCTGGCCGAGCCCTTCTATCGCCCGGACGCCGCCCGCGAACGCGCCACCGGCGGCATCGGCCTGGGCCTTTACCTGTGCAAGCTCGTGGCGCAGGCACATGGCGCGCGCTGGCAGGTACGCAATGCGCAACCGGGCCTGGAAATCGAGATCACGCTCCCGCCTTCGCCGTAATGGCCAGGCCGGACAGCGGMCCCCGCGCGTGCCATGTGGCGTGATATGTGGCGTGACATCCGGCGTGACATGCGTGTTGAAAGGCAGCGGCCGCGCGACGGGTGGGCGGCGCGCCGAACCGGATGTGCAGCGCGTGCGGACCCGGGAGTAATATGCATCCGGAAACCTGGACTCGACATGCGGCAGGCGAGCGCAGGACATGAGCGACCAGGTCGCCGCGGCCAACAGGAGCAYATCGTGAACATCGATACCGGCACCCTCCAGGCCTACAGCGCCGCCGCCGCAGACTACGCCAGGGACTGGCACGCGCAGCAAGCGCCCGCCGATCTCTACGCCGCGCTCCTGCGCGAGTTCACACCCGGGCCGAGCGCCGACATCGGCTGCGGCGCGGGCCGCGATACGGCCTGGCTGGCCGCCAACGGCTTCGAGCCMAGCGGCTTCGATCCGTGCGAGCCCTTGCTGGCCCAGGCACGCCAGCGCTATCCCACCTTGCCCTTCGAGCAGGCCGCCCTGCCCGAACTCGAGGGCGTGCCGCGCGGCTACTACCAGAACGTGCTGTGCGAGACCGTGATCATGCACCTGGAGCCGCGCATGGTCGCCAGCGCCACGCGGCACCTGCTCGATATCCTGCGCCCTGGCGGCACGCTCTACCTGAGCTGGCGCGTCACCGACCATGTCTCGCAGCGCGACCAGGCTGGCCGCTTCTTCGCCGCCTTCGACAAGGCGCTGGTGACCGAAGCGCTGGGCAGTGGCGATACCCTGCTGTTCGACCGGGAAGAAGTGAGCCAGTCCTCGGGCAAGCGGGTGCACCGGCTGATCGTGCGCAAGGCGCTGCCGCCGGCCTGACGCGTGCCCGGTGCCCGGCGCCCGGCGCCTCAGGGCAGCCCGAGCCGCCCGGTCAGGTCCGTCAGCGCGTCGGCGCAGGCGACATCCGCCTTCAACGCCAGCAGCGCGTCGGCCCGCGTCTGGCCAAGGTTGATGGCAGCCACGGGCTTGCCCAGCTTCTGCGCCGCCAGGCAGAAGCGGTAGCCCGAGAACACCGTCAGCGAGGAKCCGATCACCAGCAAGGCATCGGCCTGCCCCAGCGCTTGCATGGCGGCATCCACGCGCTCGCGCGGCACGGATTCGCCGAAGAACACCACATCGGGCTTGAGCACGCCGCCGCAGTGCCCGCAGGCGGGAATGCGCACGGCTTCGAAGCTGGCCAGCTCGAGGTGAGCGTCGCCGTCCGATGCCGGCAGGGCGCGCAAGCCGGCCAGCGCCGGGTTATCCGCTTCGAGCTGCGTTTGCAAGGCGGCGCGCGCGCGGCGTGTGCCGCATTGCAGGCAGATCACCGTGCCCACATGGCCGTGCAGCTCGATCACGCCGTGGCTGCCGGCACGCTGGTGCAGGCCGTCCACGTTCTGCGTGACAAGCTGGCGCAGGTAACCCGCCGCCTGCAGCCGCGCCAGCGCGAAGTGCGCGGCGTTGGGCTGTGCATTGGCCAGCACAGGCCAGCCCAGCATGCTGCGCGCCCAGTAGCGCTGGCGTACGGCGTGCGAGCGGAAAAAATCCTGCGCCTGCACCGGCGGCGTGCGCTGCCAGTTGCCCTGCGCATCGCGGTAGCCGGGGATGCCGGAATCGGTGCTGATGCCGGCCCCGGTCAGCACCAGCAGGCGCGGATGGCCTTGCACGAAATCATGGAGATCGGCCAGGACGGGCTGGTCGGTAGCGAGCACGGAGGCCTCCTGTGACGATACGGTGAAGCGACGCGGGACTTCAGAAGCTGGGACCGCCGGCGCCCGCGTCCGCCGTCTCGCCGGCCAGGGCCTGCCATGCTTTCAGCTCGGCGCGGTAGCGATCCATCGCCTCGGCATGCAGGTCGAAGATGCAGGGATCGCAGCCATTGCCGCAGCATTCATTGATGTCCGGCGTGACCGGGGCCACCGGCCGGGGCGGCAAGGCCGCCGCTGCCGGCTCCGGCGCGCTCGCCGTTTCTGTGTTGCGTCCTGCTGCGGACGCGGGGTTTTGTACCGACACCATCGACTCCGGTTGGATTGCCCTCCCAGTATACCGCCGGGCGGCAGTCTCGCCTGGTGCCGGGAACGCGGCTCAGTCCGCCGCGCCTGGCTTGCCGGCCTCCAGCACCGCGCGCAGGCGCGCCACCGCCGTCGCGGATTCCGCCTCGATGCGCGCGCGCAGCAGCAGCCGGTTGGTCAACATGAACAGCAGGTTGGGCGCGGCATAGCTGAATTCGCGCTGGAAGCGCGTGCCTTCCGGCACCGGCGCGAGCGTGTAGCGCACCGTACCCGCCTMACGCCCGTCGATGCTGCCCTCGATCATCCACGCGGCGGGTGGCTGGCGCTCCACCACCGTCCACACGACCTCTCCCCGCCGCCCGGCAACGAGAAAGGTTTCGGTCACATGCTCGCCAGGCAGCAGCGGATGATCTGCCGCGCCGGCCACCGCTAGCGATGAGGGATGCCAGTTCGGCCAGTTGGCGGGTGTCGAGACGTAGTCGAACACCACCGTGGCCGGACGCGCGATGGTGGCCGTGTTGACGATGCGCGTGACGTCGCGCAGCGGCACCGGCAACGGCACCAGCAGGATGCCGGCCACGCAGGCCAGGACCAGCAGCACGATAAGCAAGGCTCGCAGCCTTCGGAGTCGACGCGTTCCCATGATCCACGCAGTGAAAAAGCGGCCTGCCCCCGGCGGGCGGCCGCGTTGCTTCCAGTGTAGGCAGKTTTTGCGCCCTGTCCCGGCGGGCCGGCCCAATGCAAAACGCGGCAACCGCCTGGAGCGGTTGCCGCGTCGATGTGCCGCACACGGTATGCCGTATGCGGCCTGCTGCTGCCCGGGGGCTTCAGCGGTTCGCTGCGAGCGGAGGCTGCGCCGTGCCCGGTGCCGCATCGGGCAGCGGCCCCCAGCCGCCGCCCAGGCTGCGCACCAGCGCCACCGTGGCCGAAGCCCGCAGGCCGGCCACCTGGTTGGCCTCGCGCTGCGACTGCAGCACCGTGCGGTCCGCGTCGATCACCGTCAGGTAGTCCACCGCGCCGGCCTCGTAGCGGCTGCGCGAGATCTTCGCCGCGCGCCGCGCCCMGCCCAGCGCGCCGTMCAGCGCACCGGCCTGCTGGCTCAGCCAGCGCACGTCCGCCAGGCTGTCCTCCACCTCGCGCAGCGCCGTCAGCACGCTTTGCCGGTAGCTCGCCACCGCCTCCTCGTGCTGCGCCCGCGCCGCCGCCAGGTTGGCCTTGTTGCGCCCGCCGTCGATGATCGGCGCGGCGATCRTGCTGCCGATCAGCGGCCCCAGCATCCACGCCGTCGACGACCACTTGAACAGGTTCGACAGGTCGTTGGACTCGAAGCCGAACAGCCCCGTGAGCGTGATCTTCGGGTAGAACGCCGCCTTGGCCACGCCGATGCGCGCATTGGCCGCCGMCATCTGGCGTTCGGCCTGCGCGATGTCGGGGCGGCGCTCCAGCAGCTCGGACGGCAGCCCCGCCGGCACCGCGATCAGCGCTGCGTCGAGCGGATGCGCGCCCAGCGTGAAGGCCGCCGGCGGCGCCCCGGTCAGCACCGCCAGCGCGTGCTCCTGGTTGGCCCGGCGCCGTTCGATGGCGGCCAGGTCGGCGCGCGCCGTGCCCAGCTCCGCCTCGGCCCGCGCCGGGTCCAGGTCGGTGGTCTCGCCTTCGTCGAAGCGGCGCTTGAGCAGCTTGAGCGCATCCTCGCGCAACGCGATGGTGGCGTTGAGCAGGTCGCGCTCGCTGTCCAGCGTGCGCAGCGCGAAGTAGGCCTGCGCCACGTCGGCCTGCAGCGCCAGCTGCACCGAGCGGTACAGGTCCTCGGCCGCCGCGCCCTCGGCGCGCGCCGCCTTGACGTTGTCGGCCACCCGGCCGAACAGGTCCAGCTCGTAGCTGGCGAAGGCGCGTGCCTTGTACACGGTCTGCGCCGGCACCTTGGTGCCGTCGGGCAGCCCCTGCGAGGCCGCCGAATACTGCGTGCGGGTCGGGTCCAGCCCCACGCTGAGCTGCGGGGACTGGTCGGCCTCCGCCACGCCGGTGAAGGCGCGCGCCTGCTTGAGCCGCGCCGCGGCGATGGCCAGGTTCTGGTTGGACTCGGTGGCCTGCGCCATCAGGCGGTCGAGGTCGGCGTCACCGAAGATCTTCCACCATTCGCCGCGCGGCGCCCCCTCCGAGGGCGTGGCCACCTTCCACTGGCTGCCTTCGGCCTGCGCGGCCGCGGCTTCCTTGTAGGCCGGCGTGGCCGCGGTCGCGCTCTCGGGCACCTGGTAGGTCGGCGCCAGCGAGCAGCCCGCCAGGATCAGCGCCACGGCCAGCGTGGCCAGGCGCGGCAAGGCGCCGGATGCCATCGTCGATGTCATGGATACGTTCATGTCGGTCATCCTTATTCAGCGGAGGCGATCGCCTGGTGGCTCGCCGACGGGGCGCTGGCCGCGCGGCGGCGCTCGCCACGCGTGGCCAGCAGGCGCAGCGCCACATAGAACACGGGGGTGAGGAACAGCCCGAAGAAGGTCACGCCCAGCATGCCGGCGAACACCGCCACGCCCATCGCATGACGCATCTCCGCGCCGGCSCCGGTSGAGACCACCAGCGGCACCACGCCCATGATGAAGGCGAACGAGGTCATCAGGATCGGGCGCAGGCGCAGGCGGCTGGCCTCGATGGCGGCAGCCACGATGGTGCGGCCTTCATGCTCCAGTTCCCGGGCGAACTCCACGATCAGGATCGCGTTCTTCGCCGACAGCCCCACCAGCACGATGAAGCCGATCTGCGTAAAGATGTTGTTGTCACCCTTGGTCAGCCACACGCCTGTCATGGCGGCGAGCAGGCTCATCGGCACGATCAGGATCACGGCCAGCGGCAGCGTCAGGCTTTCGTACTGGGCGGCCAGCACCAGGAACACCAGCAGCACGCACAGCGGGAAGATCCAGACGCCCGCGTTGCCGGCCAGGATGTCCTGGTAGGTCAGGTCGGTCCATTCGAACTTGATGCCCTTGGGCAGCGTCTCGGCCGCGATGCGCTCGGCCGCGGCCTGCGCCTGGCCCGAGGAGAAGCCTGGCGCCGGGCCGCCGTTCATGTCGGCMGCGGTAAAGCCGTTGTAGCGCACCACGCTGTCCGGGCCGAAGCCTTGCTTGACGGTCAGCAGCGACGACAGCGGCACCATGTCGCCGGCGGCGTTGCGCGTMTTGAGCTGCAGGATGTCCTCGGCATGCTGACGGAACTGCGCGTCAGCCTGAACCTTGACCTGGTAGGTGCGACCGAACTTGTTGAAGTCGTTCACGTAGGCCGAGCCGAGGTAGGTCTGCAGGGTGTCGAACACATCGGTGACCGGCACGCCGAGCTGCTTGGCCTTGACGCGGTCGAGCTTGACGTCGAGCTGCGGCACGTTGACCTGGTAGTTGCTGAAGATGCCGGCCAGTTCGGGCGTCTTGCGCGCCTTGTTGGTGAAGGCGCTGGTGGCGTCGAACAGCGCGTCGTAGCCGAGCGCGGCACGGTCCTCGATCATCAGCTTGAAGCCGCCGATGGTGCCCAGGCCCTGCACGGGCGGCGGCGGGAACACGGCGATGAAGGCATCCTGGATCGACGCGTACTTGGCGTTGAGCTGCTGCGCGATGGCCGCCCCCGACATGTCCTTGCCCTTGCGCTCCTCGAACGGCTTGAGCGTGGCGAACACGATGCCGGCGCTCGGGCTGTTGGTGAAGCCGTTGATCGACAGGCCCGGGAAGGCCACCGCCGATTCCACGCCCGGATGCTTGAGCGCGATCTCCGACATGCGACGKATCACGTCCTCGGTGCGGTCCAGCGTGGCGCCGTCGGGCAGCTTGGCGAAGCTCACCAGGTACTGCTTGTCCTGGGCCGGCACGAAGCCCTTCGGCACCAGCTGGAACACGCCCCAGGTCAGCGCCAGCATGACCGCATAGACGCCGAACACCGCGCTCTTGCGCGAGATCACGCCCTTCACGCCGCGGCCATAACGGTCAGCGCTGGCACCGAAGAAGCGGTTGAAGCGGGCGAAGAAGCCGCCCAGCACTCGGTCCATGCCGCGCGACAGCCAGTCCTTGGGCGCATCGTGGCCGCGCAGCAGCAGCGCGGACAGCGCCGGCGACAGCGTCAGCGAGTTGAAGGCCGAGATGATGGTCGAGATCGAGATGGTCAGCGCGAACTGCTTGTAGAACTGTCCGGTCAGGCCGCTCATGAAGGCCAGCGGCACGAACACTGCGATCAGCGTCAGCGCGATGGCGATGATCGGGCCGCTGACTTCGCGCATGGCCTTGTAGGTCGCCTCCTTCGGCGACAGCCCCTCGGCAATGTTCCGCTCGACGTTCTCCACCACCACGATCGCATCGTCGACCACGATGCCGATGGCCAGCACCAGCCCGAACAGCGACAGCGCGTTKATCGAGAAGCCGAACGCATGCATCAGGCCGAAGGTACCGACGATCGACACCGGCACCGCCAGCAGCGGAATCACCGAAGCGCGCCAGGTCTGCAGGAACAGGATCACCACCAGCACCACCAGCGCGATGGCCTCGAACAGCGTGTGCGTGACGGCCTCGATACTGTGGYGCACGAACTGCGTCKGGTCATAGACGATGCTGTAGTCCACGCCGTCCGGGAAGTTCTGCTTGAGTTCCTCCATGGTCTTGCGCACGTCATCCGAGATCTGGATGGCGTTGGAGCCCGGYGCCTGGAAGATCGGCAGCGCCACSGCGGRCYTGTTGTCSAGCAGCGAGCGCAGCGCGTAYTCCGAYGCGCCGAGYTCGATSCGGGCRATGTCCTTSAGGTASGTCACCGCRCCRTCGGCCGAGGTGCGCACCACCACGTCGCCGAACTCCTCCACGCTGGTCAGGCGGCCCTGGGCGTTGACCGACAGTTGCAGGTCGGTGCCAGGCAACGACGGCGACTGGCCGATCACGCCGGCCGCCACCTGCACGTTCTGCTCGCGGATCGCCTTGACCACGTCGGACGCGGCCAGCTGGCGCTCGGCCATCTTCTCCGGGTTCAGCCACACGCGCATCGAGTAGTCACCCGAGCCGAACATCTGCACCTGGCCCACGCCCTGGATGCGCGCCAGGCGGTCCTTGACGTTGATCAGCGCATAGTTGCGCAGGTAGGTCATGTCATAGCGGTCGTTCGGCGAGACCAGGTGGACCACCATGGTCAGGTCGGGCGAGCTCTTCACGGTGGTGATGCCCAGGCGGCGCACGTCCTCCGGCAGGCGCGGCTCGGCTTGCGAGACGCGGTTCTGCACCAGCTGCTGCGCCTTGTCCGGGTCGGTGCCCAGCTTGAAGGTCACGGTCAGCGTGAGCGTGCCGTCGCTGTTGGCCTGCGACGACATGTACAGCATGTCCTCGACGCCGTTGATCTGCTCTTCCAGCGGCGTGGCCACGGTCTCGGMGATCACCTTGGGGTTGGCGCCCGGGAACTGCGCGCGCACCACCACGGACGGCGGCACCACCTCCGGATACTCGGAGATCGGCAGCTTGAACATCGAGATGGCGCCGATCAGGAAGATCAGCACCGATAACACGCCGGCAAAGATAGGCCGGTCGATAAAGAATTTCGAGAGATTCATCTCAGTCTCGGCGAAAGCGCTCCCCCTGGCGGCCCGGATCGCGGGCACCATATGGAGCGTGGGGAAGCAAAAAAATGGCTCGGTTCTCTTGGGGGACGGTGTTTCGTCGAGGCCGGCGCGCATCGCTGGCGCCCGCCCTTTACCCCGGCCCTTCTGCCGCAGGCGGCAGGGGGCGGCAAACCCTCAACAGCTCAGGTTCATGTCGGCCGTTCAGGTCACCGGCTTGCCTTCAGCCGCCTTGTCGGTTGCCTTCTCGGCAGCGGCCTGCTTGCGGTCGGCGGATCCGGTACGCTGGTCCAGCTCGCGCTTGAACGCCATCTCCACCGCCTTGGGCGCCACCGTGTCGCCCGGGCGCACGCGCTGMAGCCCGTTGACCACGATCGTCTCGTCGGCCTTCAGGCCCTGGCGGATCACGCGCAGACCCTCGAACGACGGCCCCAGCGTGACTTCGCGGTAGGCCAGCTTGTTGGCCTTGTCCACCACCAGCACGAACTTCTTGCCCTGGTCGGTGCCGATCGCGCGGTCATTGATCAGCACCACCGGATGCGGTGCCCCGCCGCCGAGCTTGACCTTGGCGTACAGGCCCGGCAGCAGGCGGCCATCCGTGTTGTMGAACACCGCGCGCACRCGGATGGTGCCGCTGCGGGTRTCGAGCCGGTTGTCGAYCGAMTGGATMYKGCCCTGGTGCGGATTGCCGTCTTCGTCGGCCAGGCCCAGGAACACCGGCAGCCTCGACTGCCCGCCTTCCGTGTTGGCCGCGCCGCCAGCCTCGGGCGCCRTGTAGCGCAGGTAGGTCTGCTCGTCGACCTCGAAGCTCGCATACACCGGCGACACCGATACCACCGTGGTCAGCACCGGCGACGATGCACCCGGCGCCACGAGGTTGCCCACCGTGATCTCGGCGCGTGAGACGCGGCCGCTCACCGGAGCCACGATGCGGGTGTAGTTCAGGTTCAGCCGGGCTACTTCCAGCGATGCCTGTGCGGCACGCACGTTGGCTACCGCCTCGCGCGCACCGTTGTMGCGCTCGTCGAACTCGCGGCGCGATACCGCGTTGTCCTGCACCAGCCGCTGGGCGCGGGCCAGTTCAGTCTGTGCGTGGGAGGCGCGCACCTGCGCGGCCGCCAGCGCGGCTTCGGCGCGCGCCACTTCGGCGGCGTACGGACGCGGGTCGATGGTAAACAACGGATCGCCCTTCTTCACCAGCGCGCCCTCGCGGAAGTGCACGGCATCGATGGTGCCGCCAACGCGCGGACGGATTTCCACGCGGTCCACCGCTTCCAGGCGGCCGGAGAATTCATCCCATTCCGTGATGGTCTTGCCCAGCGCGCCAGCCACGTCCACGCCGGTGGGCGCCGGGGCCGGCACGGCCTGCGCCTCGCCGGCGTGCCAGGGCTTGAGCAATGATGTTGCCAGGCCCGCGCCGAGCACGGCGACGATGGCCAGGGCAATCATGGTGCGTCGATATTGCTGCTTCATTTTCTTCACTCCGTATTCCGTAGCGGGTTCTCTTCAACTGGAAAGCAAAAAAATCAGGACGAACGCCTCCGCCGGAGCGCGCCAGGGGGTCGCGCCCGGAGGGCCTGTGCATGCAGGCCGGCTTGTCGTGGCTGGCTCGGGTCAGCCCGGCGGGCTGGCTCCCGGGTTGCGTTCAGTCCTTGGTGAGGCATCGTCATCGCCGGCAAGGTAGCCTTGCAGGTAATGCGCGCCTTCGTTGACCCAKACCTGACAACGGTCATGGGACTGTTCCACGCCGGCGCCACAGGCACCGGGCATGATTCTGGCTTCGGCCGGCACGCCGGCCGTCTGCAGGCGCGACGCGAAGGCTTCGCCCTCGGCGCGCAGCGCGTCCTCTTCCGCCACCTGGATCAGCGTGGGCGGCAGGCCCGCCAGCCGCGAGGCCAGTGCGGGCGCCGCGTACGGATGCACGCTGGCGGCCGGGGTCGGCAGGTAGTCGCGGTAGTAACCGGCCAGGCGCTGCAGCATCTCCAGCGGCACGCTGCGGCCACCCTGCGCGCCGGCGCACGAAGCATGCTGCAGGCACGGGTCGGTCACCGGGCGGATCAGCCATTGCGCGCACGGCTCGGGCAGGCCCCGGTCACGCAGCATCTGCGACAGGGCGATCGCCAGGTTGCCGCCCGCCTCCTCGCCCACCAGGGCGAAGCGCAGCTTGTCCACCTTCAGGCGGCGCGCATGGCGCAGCACCCAGTCAACCGTGTTGAACGCATCTTCCGGCGCCGCCGGGAACGGAAAATCGGGCGCCAGCGAATAGGCCGGCGTCACCACCACCGCAGGCACCGTGGCCGCCAGCGATGCGGCGAGCCGCTGGGATTTCTCCACACTGCATTCCACGAAGCCGCCGGCATGCAGGTAAACCAGCCAGGGCAGCAATGCCGCGCCCTTKCCCTCCGGATAACCGGGCGGGTAGCTCAGGCGCACCATGATCGTACGGCCGCCGCTCTCGACGGCGTGCTCGGTCATGCGCCCCGCGGCCAGTTCGGCTGCGTGCGCCGCGGCTGCGGCTTTCGATCGGGTAGGCGCCATGGCGGTCATGTGCGCCGCGTTAACGGCGCTTCCATTGCTTATTGCGATGCAGCGAATTATGGTGGTTGATAAAGGTGGGATAAAGCGAGGCTTTGCCAATGCACTGTTTCTGTCGTGGAATAATCGGGGGTGTTGCGTGCGGGAAACCCTTCGCTTCACAAGGTCATGCGATTTGTGATCCACTCCCGCACTTCCGCAGCCACGCCCAGCGCCCAATCCGCCCTGTGCCAGGCCCGGCGGCACTTCACGCGAGTGCGCGCCCGGCCTGCCGGACCTGCCTGATTCCTTATTCCGGGGAGTGAACATGGATCGTCTCGTATCAATGCAGGCATTCACCCGCGTCGTGGATGTGGGCAGCTTTGCGCGGGCGGCCGAATCGCTGGACCTGCCCAAGGCCACGCTCACCCGGCTGATCCAGAACCTGGAGACGCACCTGGGCGTCAAGCTGCTGCACCGGACCACCCGGCGCATCAGCGTCACCACCGACGGCGCCGCATATTACGAGCGCTGCGTGCGGATCCTSGCSGACGTGGARGAGGCCGAGCAGTCGCTGACCCACCAGAACAACACACCGCGCGGCACGCTGGCCGTGGACACCACCGCGGGCCTCGCCCAGATGGTGCTGATACCCAGGCTGCACGAGTTCTTTGCCGCCTACCCCGAACTGAAGATGGAGCTGACCATCAACGGCAAGCCCATCGACCTGCTCAAGGAAGGCGTCGACGTGGTGCTGCGCGTGGGCGACCCCGTGGACGAAACCATGGTGGCGCGCCGCATCGGCCAGCTGCGCCTGGGMTTCTACGGCTCGCCGCTCTACCTCAAGCGCAACGGCACCCCCGCGCAGCCCAGCGACCTGACGCAGCACAAGGCGGTGAACTATCTGTCCAACCGCACCGGCCGGGAGATGCCGTGGCCGATGGGGCAAGGCGACAAGCGCACCGAAATGCTGCTGCCATCGGCCATTTCCACCAACGATGCCGACGTCTACCTGGCCTGCGCGCTCGAAGGCCACGGCCTGGCGCGCATATCGCGCGTGATGGCGCAGCCTTACGTGGAAAGCGGCCGGCTGGTCGAAGTGCTGGCCGACTGGCCGACGGACTCCCTGCCCATCTCCGCCATGTATCCGCAGAACCGCCATCTGTCGGCCAAGGTGCGCGTGTTCGTCAACTGGGCGGCAGACCTGTTCGCGCGCCATCCGCACTTCGGCGACGGCCAGTCCGCGCAGCCGCGCCAGCCGCAGCCGCCCAAGCTGGCTGCCTGAACAGGCCGGTGCCTTCACGCTAGGCGGCATGCGGGGCCTGCGCCACCGCCAGCGCCTCGATCTCGAACAGCATGCCGTCCAGCGCCAGCCGCGGCACCGGGATCAGCGTGCAGGCCGGCTTGGGCGCCTCGCCCCAGGCCCGGCCCAGCTCACGGGACAACACCGCCAGGCGCGCCTCGCTGTGATCCACCACCAGCACGGTCAGCCTGGCCACCTGGCGCAGTTGCGCGCCCGCCGCCGCCAGCGCCACGCGCAGGTTGTCCAGCGCCTGGCGCACCTGCGCGTCGAAACTGTCGGGCAAGCTGCCGTCCGCCCGTTCACCGCCCTGCCCGGCCACGCAAATGAGGCCGGCGCCCGGCGGAATCATCGCAACGTGGGAATAGCCATTGGCGCCGGGATCGTACAGGCCGATCGGATTGAGCATGGTGAGCCGGCGTGGCAGGTCGGCTGTACTGGTGGCTTGCATAGGACTGGATCCTCGTAGCGAAGGGTTGCAGCGAAAAGGTCGTGGCGAAAAGGCGCGCTCGCGCCAGGTGGGCGGGCGCCAGGCTCGACAAAGCCCACTGGCTACCCTAATATCCAAGAAAGTTTTTGGATATTAGGGCGCCACCATGAATTACGCAATAGAAAACTTGGATAACCATGACGGGCCTCCGGGTGATCGCATCCTGTTCCTGCTCAAGACCAAGGGGCCGGCCTCCACCACGCAGATCGCGCAGGCGCTCGGCGGCACTGCCGAGGCCGCCAGGCAGCAGGTGCAGAAGCTGCTGGCCGCCGGATTGATCGAAGGCCGCCAGCAACAGGGCGCCGGCGCCGGCCGGCCGCGTCAGGACTGGGCCCTCACCGCCAGCGGCCACGGCCGCTTTCCCGACAGCCATGCGCAGCTCACCATCCAGCTGATCGGGTCGGTGCGGGCGCTGTTCGGCGAAGCCGGCATGGAGCAGCTCATCGCCAGGCGCGAAGCCGAAACCCGCGAGCAATACCTGCTGGCGGTAACTGGCCAGGAGCAACTCGAACAACGGCTGGAAACGCTGGCGGGGTTGCGCCGCCACGAAGGCTATATGGCAAGGGTCKAGCGCGACGGCGACGACTGGCTGCTGATCGAAGACCACTGCCCCATCTGCGCGGCGGCGCAGGCGTGCCAGGGCTTCTGCCGCGCCGAACTCCAGATCTTCCGCGAAGTCATCGGCACGGGGGCCACGGTCAGCCGCGAGGAGCATCTGCTGAGCAACGCGCGTCGCTGCGTGTACCGGATCAGCGCGGTGGCGTGAGCCACGCCGGCCGGGCTTGGTGGGCGCGCGCGGCGATGCTATCTTGATGCGGCGCGCCTGGCCCCCCAGAACAAACGCCGGGCCTTGCCACCCACGGAGACAACCATGCCGAATCGCCCAGCGTCCGGACTCGCCCGCCTGCACGCCGCCGCGCTACTGTCCGCCTTGGTGCTCGCCGCGCTTTGGCTGGCCGTCCGGCCGGCGCACGCGCAAAGCGCGCCCGAGGTGGTCGACATCCCCACCAGGCCCGGCATCACGCAGCGCCTGCTCTACCTCGCGCCCGCGCAGCCCAGGGCGGCAGTCATCCTCTACGCGGGCGGCCACGGCGGCCTGCGCATCGCGCCCGGCGGCAGTTTCGGCTGGGGCGCCAACAACTTCCTGGTGCGCGCGCGGCAACTGTTCGTGGACAACGGCCTCGCCGTGGCCGTGGTCGACGCGCCGAGCGACCACCTGGTGCCGCCCTTCCTCAACGGCTTCCGGCAGAGCGCCGAGCACGCGCAGGACGCCAGGGCCGTGATCGCCTGGATGCGCAACCACGCCAACGTGCCGGTCTGGCTGGTCGGCACCAGCCGCGGCACGCAATCCGTCGCTGCCATCGCTATCCGGCTGGCGGACGGCGGCGGCCCCGACGGCATCGTGCTCACGTCCACCATCCTGCGCGAAKAGCGCGGCCGCCCCGTGCCCGCCATGGAGCTTGACAAGCTCAAGATGCCGGTGCTGGTCGTCCACCACGAGCAGGACGGCTGCAAGCTCTGCCCGTTCRCCGACGTACAGGGCCTGATGGACAAGCTGGCCAAGACGCCCAAGGCCGGCCTGATCAAGTTCGACGGCGGCAACAATGTGGGCGATCCCTGCGAGGCCATGGCTTACCACGGCTTCAACGGCATCGAGCCGCAGGTCGTGCAGGCCGTGGCGCGCTGGATGGCGGAGAAATAGCAGCGGCATGCGCTGGCGCTAGAATGGCTGGCGCCAGTTCGCACCCTGCCGCATACGCACCGCATTCGCCTCGCATTMGCGCCCTTCGGCATCTTTCGGAAACCGCMATGACGCACTCAACGCTGCTCCTGTTCCTGCTGGCCTCTGCCGTCACTATCGCCACGCCCGGGCCCACCGTCCTGCTGGCACTGAGCAACGGCTCGCGCTTCGGCGTGCGCGCGGCCTGCTGGGGCATGGCCGGCGCGGTCTGCGCCGACATGCTGCTGGTGGCCACCGCCGCGGCCGGCCTGGGGGCGGTGATTGCCGCCTCGGAGGTCGCCTTCCGCGCGCTCAAGTGGATCGGCGCCGCCTACCTGGCCTATGTGGGATGGAAGCTGTTGCGCGCCAGGGTTGGCGCCGTCCCGGCCGACGCCGGCGAGCTTGGCATCCGCGGCGCGCGCGAAAGCGCTCCCGCCCGCGAACTGTTCACGCGCTGCTTCCTGGTGGCGGCAACCAATCCCAAGGCCCTGCTGTTCATGTCCGCCTTCCTGCCGCAGTTCATCGACACCGGCGCCCCGCTGCTGCCGCAGTACGCGCTGATCATGGCGGTGCTCGCCCTGCTGAACCTGCTGGCGATGCTGGTCTACGCCATCCTTGGGGCGCGCGTGATGCACGCCTTCCGGGAAAGCGGCATGCGCTGGCTGAACCGCGTCTCGGGTGCGACGCTGATCGCCCTGGCGGGCGTGCTGGCGGTCTACCGGCGCGGCCAGGCATGAACCTTTCCGATCCGCGCGCAGACGCACGCCGGCGACGCAGTGCTCCGCGGACCGCGAGGTCGTCTACAGCGTGACGACCTGCATGGCGGAACACACGTGTTCCTGACCCGCCGGATGCTAAGGCAGGCGCTCTGCCATCTCCTTTCCGTGCACGAACCCCGCGGCCTCCGCCGCCTCGGGCGTGGAATACTGCTCGGCGGGTTTCGCTGATTCCACCAGGGTGCTCGCGGCCCGGATATTGGTGCCGGGCCGGCACACGCGCACCGTGTAGTCCCATGCGCTGGGCGTCTTGGCGCGCACCAGCACCTGCACCTCGTGTGTCTCGAACACACGCTTCTTCCAGGCAATCTCATATGGCATGACTGTCTCCGTTCTTATAGGGGCGATCCCGGCGCGGCGCGCGACCGGTGACGCTTGCGCATCATCCACGGGCCGACGCAGGGATCTATCCGCCATCGTATCAAAAGATAGAGTGCCCGCTGAGCGTTGTCAGCCATTCCAGCGCCTGCACCCCGGCCAGCGAGTTGCCGCTGTGGTCCAGGCCCGGCGACCACACACAAACAGCCCAACGGTGTGGCAGGACAGCAACAATGCCGCCGCCGACGCCGCTCTTGGCGGGCAGGCCGACGCGGTAGACGAAATCGCCGGCAGCATCGTAGGTACCGCAGGTCAGCATCAGGGCCGAGAGCCGCTTGGTGGGACTGGCACCGAGGATGCGCTCGCCGCTCCATGGCACCACCCCGCCGTGGGCGAGGAACAGCGCGGCACGGGCGAGGTCTTCGCAGCTCATGGCGATGGCGCATTGCCGGCAGTAGGCCTCGATGACCTTGTCGACCGGCATCTCGAGCCGGCCGAAGCTCTTCATGAAGTAGGCCATGGCGCGGTTGCGCTCGGCGTGGCCGGCTTCGGACTGCGCCACGCGCGTGTCGTAGTCGATCGCGGGATTGCCGCTGAGGCGGCGCAGGAACTGAACCAGTGCGGTCTCGGCCTGTACGAAGCGGCTGCACAAGACATCCGTCACCACCAGGGCGCCGGCGTTGATGAAGGGATTGCGCGGCAGGCCTTGCTCGTACTCGAGCTGAACCARCGAATTGAAGGCGTTGCCTGAGGGCTCGCGC
The DNA here is from genome assembly GCF_056396525.1 of Cupriavidus sp. 05T41. Taxonomy (NCBI): domain Bacteria; kingdom Pseudomonadati; phylum Pseudomonadota; class Betaproteobacteria; order Burkholderiales; family Burkholderiaceae; genus Cupriavidus; species Cupriavidus sp. 05T41. Next base: position 13,252 of record NZ_JBFTLQ010000026.1, on the reverse strand, counting down.
CCTACGCGCTGCCAGAGGTCTTCGCCGAGCAGCTGGAAGGCCAGCGTGCAGGCGAACAGCTTGGAGATGCTCTGGATGGAAAACGGCACGGCGGCGTCGCCCACGCAATGGCTGCGGCCGTCTGCGAAGACCAGGGCCATGCCGAAATGCCCGGCGGATACGTTGGCCAGCTCGGGGATATAGTCCGCCACCCGGCCCTGGCCGAGCAGGGGCGCGATATCGCGGTGGATGCGTTGGAGGATATGCGCGTAGTCCATGCGTGGCCGTGGGCAAGCGTTGCGTTGGATCGCTCGCCGGCCAGGACCGGCGCAAGCGGCTGCGCATATCGTACAGCGAGACTGGCAGCGCGCGCAGGGTCGCGCTGCGCCGCAGGCGCGCGTCAGGCCATTGCGCGCGTGCCCTTGTCGGGCACGCGCGCCTGGGTGGCGGGCACCACGGCAAAGCTGACCATGCCCCAGACGAACAGCATCACATMAGTTGCGGCCGATCTCCTGCAAGATGCGGGACATCAGGTAGAGACGCGGCACGATCGAGTCGATCTCGATATATTCATCGCGCGCGTGATAGCCAAAGCCCGCCAGGCCAAAGCTCTCCAGCACCGTGGGCTTGCCCGAGCGGGCGGCGTAGCCCGCATCGGTGCCGCCGCCGGTCTGCGGCACCAGCGTCAGCTCGCGCTCGATCTCCTTGTAGATACCCTGCGCACGTGCCGCCAGCGCGCGGCTGCGCTGGTCCGCCACGTAGGGCGGGTGGCCCGGCGTGAGGCTGAGCGTGGTTTCCGTGTCCGGGATGAGCTTGCCGGAGGCCAGCTTGGCCTGCAGCGCGGTCTGCAGCTTTTCCAKCGCGCCGGGCTGCGTCAGGCGCACGTCGCCCACGGCTTCGGCCTTCTCGGTGATCTGGTTGAGGGGGCCGTTGGCGCTGGCGCGGGTCCAGACCAGGGCGGCGCCGGGCACGTCCCTGGCCACGTCGCGCGTCTGCAGCATCTGGTAGGAGAGTTCATAGAGCGCGTTGCGGCCCAGCTCCGGCGCGGCGCCGGCATGCGCGGCGCGGCCCTTGACGTCGAGCGTCGCAGTGGCGACGCCGGCCGAGGCCAGCAGCAGCGGCTGGCCCTTCATGACCACGGACCCGGCCGAGGGCTCGCAGGAAAGCACCACGTCATGCTGTTCGGCCAGTCTGGCGATGGTGTCGCCCGAGCYCGGCGATCCCACTTCCTCGTCGGGATTGAACAGCACGGTGATCTGCGCATAGTCCTGCCAGCCGGCCGCCTTGAGCAGCGCCAGCGAATGCAGGATCACGGCGATGCCGCCCTTGTCGTCGGCAATGCCGGGACCGTACAGGCGGTTGCCGTCTTGCCTGATCGGCTGGGTAGCAAGCGTATTGGGCCCGTAGACCGTATCCATATGCGCGATCAGCATGATGCGGCGCCGGCCGTTGCCGGTGAAGGTGCCCTTGACCATGGTGCCCGGACCGCGCGTGACGGCAATGCGCTCGGTGGTGGCGCCCAGTGCCTTGAGGCGGCCTTCGGTGAAGCTGGCCATCTGCGCCAGGCCGGCGGCGTTGGCGCTGCCTGACTCGATCGACACCATGTCCTTGAGCGACTGGATCACCGCGGGCTCTGCCGCGCGGGCGCCGTCCAGCAGTTGCTGGTCGGCCGCGCGGGCGCTGCCGGCGGAGCCAAGGGCCAGCGCGAGCACGGCGGCGGCGGCATGGGTGAGTCGGCGCAGGGATGGCTGCATGAAGTCTCCTGTTTGCATCGTTGTTGTGGCGGCGGGCGGGTTGCCGGCCGAGCGACGATGCTAGCCCTTGCGCGCGCGGCAAGGTAGGATCAATCCCGCCATTTGGAATGCCGATCCCGCCATGACACCCTCCCCCGCACCCGCTTCGGCCGTCCCGGCCGGCAGCACCGCCAGCCCCGTGAGCAGCGCCGCGCCGCTGCACGTGCGCCTGCTATGGCTGCCGCAAGCCAAGCCCGGCATGCTGTTCGGCGCGCTCGACGTGMTGCGCACCGMGGCCGGCGTGGCCCGCCTGCAGCGCCCCGATGCGGAGCCTCGCCTGAGCTGGACGATCGTCGGTCCCTCGGGCCGTGCGCTGCCGTTGCCGGCGCTGGGGCTCGAGCCGGCACGGCGCCGGCGCCGGACGGAAGATGGCAACGCGCTGGTGGTGGTACCTGGCATGCATGCGCGCAATGCGCTGCACCTCGAAGAAATCGTCAGCGGCGCGGGACCGGCGCTGCGGCTGCTGGAGCGGCACGCGCAGGCGGGCGGATGGATTGCYGCCGGGGAGTGCGGCATCGCCTTCCCCGCCGAGCTCGGCCTGCTGGACGGTGCGCGCATGGGCGCGCCGTGGCCGTTCCATGGCTGGATGGCCAGGCGCTACGCGCGCTGCGATTTCTCCGCCAGCGAACCCATGAGCGTGCACCAGCGCGTGTTTGGCTGCGTGGCGCCGGCGCTGCAGACGGAGTTCATGCTGCGCGTGCTGKGCCACCTGCACGACCCCGACCTCGCGCAGGCGTGCTCGCGGCTGCTGCTGTACCAGGCCGAGCGCCAGCAGCTGACGCCGGAGCTGGTGTCCCAGCGCTGGATGAGCCGTACCGCCGACAGCCCGGTCTACCGCGCCATGCGCTGGTTGCAGGCCAACGTGGACGCGCCTTACCGGCTGGCACAGGTGGCCGAGGCAGCCGCGGTGAGCGAGCGCACCTTGCTGCGGCACTTCCGCCAGGTCAGCGGCATGACCCCGCTGGACTACCTGCATACGCTGCGCGTGGAGCGCGCCAAGACCTTGCTCGAGGTGACGCTGCACGGCTCGCAGGCGGTGGCCGAAGCCTGCGGCTACAGCGATGCGGCAGCGTTCCGCCGGCTGTTCCAGCGGGCCACGGGGATGTCGATGTCGAACTACCGGGCACGCTTTGCGCTGCGGGCGCAGCGGCGCTACTGGCGCGTGGAAGACATGCCGCGCGCCACGGGCGGGGCGTAGCACGCGAGTGCTACGCCGGCCGCCAGTGTCCGGTGCTGGTTGCTGGTTGCTGGTTGCTGGTTGCTGGTTGCTGGTTGCTGGTTGCTAGTTGCTAGTTGCTAGTTGCTCAGGACGATACGGTTGACCACATCCTCCACCCCGTACAAATACCAGGCGTCGCGTTCAGCCTGGCGCCGGGCAGCATCGCTGGTGGCATAGCCCTCGAGCGTCACGACCCGGTTGGTGGTCTGCACGCGGATGCGGTCGGCATCGACAAACTGATCCGTCTCCAGCACCAGGCGCAGCGCCTCGGTGACTTCGTCGTCGCGGTCGTCCTCGGCCGGCGCCACCACCAGCTCGTTGATCACGCAGCGGCAGCCGCGCGACCACCATGCCAGCACGCCGGCCAGGCGCATGTGCGACAGGCTGATMACGTGGCCCCGTAACGTCACCACGCCGTCGTTGACTTCGATGGCGATCTCGCCGCTGGATTCGCCCACTGCTTCGCGCACCGGCTCCATCCGGCCCTTGGTATGTGCGCAGATGCGGCAATTGCGGAAATCGATGGCCTGCAGCAAGCGCACACAGATCGAGTTGCGTAGTTCCCCGTCGCCCACCGGCGTGCCCTCGGCCGCGATGCGCAGGTGGTCGATCACCTCGGGGACGCCGTCGACGCGGCGCACCATGGTCGCCACGCGGGACTTGTCGACAATATCAGGGACTTCGCCTTCGAGGATCAGCGCGCCGTCGCTCAGGCGCAGGTGGATGGTGGGATGGATGGGATGGCTGTGAAACGGCACGTGGGCAATGGCTGCCCGGGCCTGGGTCAGGACTGCTTCACTGCTATGCATGATGTCTGCCTTATCTTTGATAGGTCTGGATATAGGAGACGCGTTCCGTCCGGCGAACGCACACACTGCCAAGCCCCGACGCGACGGGGTCCGACAGGGAAATTTCATTATAGGAAGCCAGGCAGGGCATGCCCGGAGAGTTGATGCCGGCGTGCCGGGGCGGAATCTCCCGGCGCCGCGCGGCTGGCACGCTCAGGTCTCCACCGTGGCGTTCATGCTGATTTCCGCCTTGAGCACCTTCGATACCGGACAGCCTGCCTTGGCCGCCTGCAGGCAGCCCTCCACGGCCGCCTTGTMGGCGCCCGGCACGCGCACGGTMACGTCCAGTTGCACCGCGGTAATGGTGAAACCGGCACCGTCCTTGTCCAGGGTGACCGTGGCCTTGGTCTCGATCTTCTCGGCGACCATCTTGGCCTCGCCGAGGATGAGGGAGAGCGCCATGGAGAAGCACCCCGCATGGGCCGCCCCGATCAGTTCCTCGGGATTGGTGCCAGGACCGCCCTCGAAGCGGGCCTTGAAGCCGTAGGGTGCGTCCTTGAGCACGCCGCTCTGGGCGGAGATGCTGCCCTGCCCGTCCTTGATGCCGCCCTGCCATTTCGCCGATMCGTACTTTTGCATGAGTGTGCTCCATGGTGGAAACGCTTTGGCCCAGCCTGCGCCGGACCGGTGATGGGACGGGGCGAGGCCCGTCCGGGTGACTGCATAGCCTCCGTGCCATGCATCGGGCGCGGGCGGCGCTCGGCCGCGCCGTCCCCCCCAAGCCCCGACGCATCGAAAAATTCGCCAAAACGACCGCAATTCCGGCAAATCCACCGCCAATTCCATCGAATACATTCGAATTCTCGGGAACCGAACCGCCCGTCCGACTGCCTTATCTGCGCCACGCAGCCTGGTGGCGCGCGGCGATCGCAGGCTKAACCACAATAGGACGCAATGGTGGCGACGGCCAGGAAGCGCGCCGCGGGTGCACTATCGGGCGCAGCGACTTGCGGCACATTCATCACAATTTCTGTCGCGCACCGATCGCACACCGATCGCAAGACCATCAGAACCACCAATAGAACCATCAGAAAGAACGGGAGAACGGATGACTTTGACTTCGACGAAACTGCCTGCCTGGACCCTCTGGCTGCCGCTGTCGGCCTGGGGCATCCTGGCCGCGGGCATGGCCTTGCCAGGCCAGGCAATACTTCTGCTGCTGGCCGCCGTAGCCCTGGCCGGCTCGGTGTTTGCCGCCGTCCACCATGCCGAGGTGGTGGCGCACAAGGTCGGCGAGCCGTTCGGCACGCTGGTGCTGGCCATCGCGGTAACGGTGATCGAGGTGGCGCTGATCGTCTCGGTGATGCTGTCATCCGGCCCGGAAAAATCCGGCCTGGCGCGTGACACCGTGTTTGCCGCGGCCATGCTGGTGTGCAACGGCATCGTCGGCCTGTGCCTGCTGGTGGGCGGCCTGCGCCATCGCGAGCAGGCCTTCCAGGCCCCCGGCGCCACCGCCGCGCTGGCCGTGCTGGCCGCGCTGGCGGGGCTCACCATGGTGCTCCCCAACTACACCAGCGCCGTGCAAGGGCCGATGCTGTCGCAATCGCAACTGGCGTTCGCGGGCATTGCCTCGCTGGTGCTCTACGGCAGCTTCGTCTTCGTGCAGACCGTGCGTCACCGCGACTACTTCCTCGTGCCCGGCAACTCGGACGAGAGCGTGCACGCTCCGCCCCCGCCCACGCGCATTGCACTGGCCAGMGGCGGCATGCTGCTGGTCTGCCTGGTGGCGGTGGTCGGGCTGGCCAAGCTGCTCTCGCCGACGGTGGAAGCAGCGGTAGCGGGCGCCGGCGCGCCGCCGGCGGTGGTGGGTATCGTGATCGCCGCGCTGGTACTACTGCCGGAAGGCCTGGCAGCGCTGCGCGCCGCGCGCGCCGACCGCCTGCAGACCAGCATGAACCTGGCGCTGGGCTCCGCGCTGGCCAGCATCGGGCTGACCATCCCCACCRTGGCCGCGGTCTTCATCGTGGTCGGCAAGCCGCTCACGCTGGGCCTGGGGCCGACGGAAACCGTGCTGCTGGCMCTGACCTTGCTTGTGAGCACCCTGACGCTGCATTCCGGACGCACCACGATGCTGCAAGGMGTGGTGCACCTGGTGCTGCTGGCGGCCTACCTGTTCCTGTCGGTCGTGCCCTGAGCACACGGGGCGCCGCGAGGTCGCCCTGCCGGGATAGTGCTTCATGCGAGCGCGCACGATCCTTGCTGGTGGGAGCGCATCGATCTCACCAGCGCCCGGGCGCCCACGCCATGCTCCACCCGCCTCGCCTGTATCTCTACCTCGACGCGGTGGCCCGCCACGGCTCGATCCGCAAGGCCGCCGAGCAACTGCACGTAGCCTCCACCGCGCTGAACCACGCCTTTGTCGGCAGCAGCAAGGCCGGCGGCGGCGAGCGTGCCTACGGCGTCAACAGCGGCGGCATGCAGACCTCGTACTGGGGCGTGCGCGGCGCCGAGGACCTGGGCAGCGGCCTCAAGGCGATCTTCGACCTCAACGGCTTCTTCCGCCCCGACGCCGGCAAGCAAGGCCGCTTCGACGGCGACGCGCTGTTTACCCGCAACGCCTTCGTCGGCCTGCAGAGCACCGCGGCCGGCACCCTCAAGCTCGGGCGCAACACCACGCCCTATTTCCTCTCCACGATCCTGTTCAACCCGCTGGTCGACTCTTATAGTTTCGCGCCGTCGATCTTCCACACCTATTTCTCCGCCAGCAACGGCCGCGTCTACGACCCGGGCATCATCGGCGACTCGGGCTGGAGCAATTCGCTGGTGTATTCCACGCCGAACTTCAGCGGTCTCACTGTCAATGCGATCTACGCCTTCGGCGAGCAGGCCGGCAGCAACGGCAAGAACAAGTGGGGCGGCAACGTGCTCTACTTCAACGGCAACTTCGGCGCCACCGTGGCCTTCCAGCAGGTCAAGTTCAACAGCGTCCCCGGCGACGTCACCTCGCCCGCGGCACTGGCCGGCTTCGACAAGCAGAACGCGGTGCAGGTCGGCGTGAGCTACGACTTCAAGGTGGTCAAGCTGTTCGCGCAGGGCCAGTACATCAAGAGCAATGTCAGCAACGCCACCGGCGACATCAAGCACACCAATGGCCAGGTCGGCGCATCGGTTCCGCTCGGCGCGGGCAGCGTGCTGGTCTCGTATGCCTACGACAAGACCAGGAACGACGTGGCGGATTTCAGGCGCAACACCGCCGGCGTCGCCTATGACTACAACCTGTCCAGGCGCACCGATGTCTATGTGGCCTATTTCTACGACAAGCTGAGCGACCAGTCGCATGGCGACAGCTTCGGGGTCGGAATGCGCCACCGCTTCTGATGCGGTGATCGCGCCCGCGAGAGAGGGCCGCAAGCCATTCCCTTCGCCGGCCCCGGTTTGGCTGTCTCGCCACGAGAAGCGTTATCCTTCCATCCTTCTTGCTTCCKATCTGCCTGGCTGTATGGCATCCCCTCGCCTCACCATTTTGCCGGCCGCCGCGCCGCAAACCGATCTCGACACCTTGCTGTCCAGAGTCCGCGCCTGCCGCGTCTGCGCCGACCACCTTCCGCTGGGCCCGCGCCCGGTGGTCCAGGCTGCCCCCACGGCGCGCATCCTGATCGTCGGCCAGGCACCGGGCACGCGGGTGCATGCCAGCGGCATCCCGTGGGACGATCCGAGCGGCGACCGGCTGCGCGATTGGATGGGGGTCGACAAGACCGTGTTCTACGATCCGGCGCGCCTCGCCATCATCCCGATGGGTATGTGCTATCCGGGGCGCGGCGCCAGCGGCGACCTGCCGCCGCGCAAGGAATGCGCTCCGCTATGGATGGATGCGCTGCTGGCGTGCCTGCCGCAGATCGAGCTGACGCTGCTGGTGGGCCAATATGCACAGCGGCGCTTCCTGGGCGCCGGCGCGCGCGATGGCGTCACCGCCACGGTGGCGAACTTCGCGGCGCGCGGAGCGGGCGATTTGCCGCGCGAATTGCAGCACTGCCTGCCCCTGCCCCACCCGTCGCCGCGCAACCAGGGCTGGTTCAAGCACAATCCCTGGTTCGCGCAAGACCTGCTGCCGCGATTGCGCGCGCGCGTGGCCACGGTGCTGGCGGGCAGCAAGCCGGGATCACCGGCGGCGCAGTGAATGCGCCCCCGGGCGTTGTGGCTGCCGTGCGGCTATCGCCCCGGACTCATCGGCTTCGCCGATGGCGGGTCATTGCCCGGCCAGCTTCGCGGCGATGCCGGCGACGTGGCGCCCCTGGTAGCGAGCAATGGCCAGCTCGTTCTCGCTGGGCTGGCGCGAGCCATCCGCGGCGGTCAGGGTGGAGGCGCCGTACGGCGTGCCACCGGTGATCTGGCTCATGTCGAGCAGCCGCGCCTCGGCATAAGGTACGCCAACGATCACCATGCCCTGGTGCAGCAGCGTGGTGTGGAAGCTCGTGATCGTGGTTTCCTGTCCGCCGTGCTGGGTAGCCGTGCTGGTAAAGACACTCCCCACTTTCCCCACCAGTTTGCCGCTCATCCACAGGCCGCCGGTCTGATCCAGGAAATTGCGCATCTGCGCGCACATGTTGCCGAAGCGGGTCGGCGTGCCGAACAGGATCGCGTCGGCATCGGCCAGCTTGTCGGGGTCAGCCATCGGCACATGGGCAAACGCTGCGCGAGCGGCCTTGGCACCGCTCTTTTCCAGCACGGCGTCGGGCACCAGTTCCGGGACCTGGAGCAGCGCCACCTCCGCGCCMGCCACCTCGCGCGCACCGGCCGCCACGGCCTCTGCCATTTTGTAGACGTGTCCGTACATGCTGTAGAAGACCACCTGAATCTTGCAGGTCATGAGCACTCTCCTCCTGTCGGGAAAACGGCGGACGCACGATGGCGCCCTCACGCGCATGGGGCCGCGGCGAGCGGCACGGCTGCGCCCACCCGTAGAGTCTAGGCGAAGCGTGGTCCGCGCGCGAAGGCGCGCCGCGCTTTCCTTCGCGGTGKCGGCGCCTACAATGAAGAACCGACTGCAGGCCGCATGTGCCGTGCGTGGCGCGGGCGTGACAACGCGCTGCCAGCGCCAAAGATGGAGTTCCGCAATGACAACGGTGTGTCCGCACCTCGCGCTAAGCCATTCCGTCACGCCCAGCTCCAATGGCTGCGAGGAGTGCCTGCGCAGCGGCGACGAATGGGTGCACCTGCGTATCTGCCTGTGCTGCGGCCACGTGGGCTGCTGCGACGACTCGCCCAACCAGCATGCCTCGCGCCATTTCCTCGCCACCCAGCATCCGGTAGTCCGCTCCTTCGAGCCGGGCGAGTCGTGGCGATGGTGCTATATCGACAAGCTGTTCATCCCTTGATCCACGCGGCAGGCGTGACCGGCGTGGCGGCGTCCGCCGCGCTGTAGACGTGGCGCGTGGCCAGCAGCGCGGCGAGGTCGGCATCGCCGGCGATGACCGCCTGCAGGATCTGCGCGTGCTCGTCCCAGTTCTGCTGCGCGCGCAGGCGGTGGGCCGGCGCGAACACCAGCCCGGTACGCTCGCGCAGCGAGCGCATCATGTCCTGCAGCACACTGTTGGCGGCAATGGTGMCCAGCACTTCGTGAAAGCGGAAATTGAGCTCCAGCAGGCGCTCTTCTTCTGCGCCGCGCGCTGCCGCGGCGCCCTGGCGCAGTACTTCCTGCAACTCCGTCACCAGGTGCGGATCGCGCCGCTGCGCGGCCAGCTTGGCATTGAGACCCTCCAGCGTGGCGCGCACTTCCACCATCTCGCGGGCCATATGCTCCGACAGGCGCGCCACCGAGGCGCCGCGGCGCGGCTCGATGCGCACCAGCCCTTCGGTCGCCAGCGCGCGCAACGCCTCGCGCACCGGCACGCGCGACACACCGAGTTCCTCCGACAGCGCGTGCTCCACCAGCCGGTCGCCCTGCCGGTAGACGCCGCCCACGATGCGCTGGCGCAGGGTGTCCGTCACCTGCGCGAACAGCGGCGAATGGCGCGCGCCGAGGCTGCCGTCGGAATGGTCCATGTCAGGTGCGCTGGAAGGTGAAGCTGTCCGCGTAGATGTGCGCGCCGCTGGCGCCCAGGCCCATGAAGGTCTCGCGCGCATCGCGGATCATGTCCGGCGAGCCGCACAGGTAGATGGCGTGTTCCGAGAGATCGGGCAAGTCCTCGGCCACCGCGTGCTGCACGTGGCCGCGGCGCCCGCTCCAGCCCTCGCCGGCACGCGACAACACCGGCACGTACTGGAAGTCGTACAGGCGCGCGCCCCATTGCTGGATCTCTTCGTGCAGGTAGAGATCGGCCTCGGTGCGCATGCCCCAGTAGAGCGACACGGGCGGGCAGTCCGGGTCGTCCATCAGCGATTCGAGAATGCTCTTGATCGGCGCCAGGCCGGTGCCCGTGGCCACCATCACCAGCGGGCGATAGTCGTCCTTGCGGAAGTAGAAGCCGCCCAGCGGCAGTTCCACGTCGAGATGGTCGTCGGAGCGCAGGCCGGACAGCAGGCGTTCGGTGAAGTAGCCGCCTGGGATGCGGCGCACGTGCAGGTCCACGGTGCGGTCCCTGGGTACCGATGCCATCGAGAAGCTGCGCGCCACGCCGTCGCCGGTGAAGATCTTCAGGTACTGGCCCGGACGGTAATCAAGGGCCTCGGCCTGCGGCAGTTCCAGCGTCAGGTGCACCACGTCGGCGCACAGCGGCTCGATCCTGCGGATCACCGCGGTGTGCCGCGCCGGTTCTGCGCAAGGCTCGCCGGGGCGCGCGGTGCTGATCACGAGGTCGCTGGTGGGCCGCGCCTGGCAGGCCAGCGCGAAACCTTCGCCCTCTTCTTCCGGCGTCAGGCTCATGGGGTATTCCTCATAGGCCACCGTGCCTTCCACCAGCCTGACGCGGCACGTGGCGCAACCGCCGAAGCGGCAGTCGTGGGCCATTTGCACGTTGGCGCGCAAGGCGCCGTCGAGCACCGATTCGTCGGCGCCGACTTCGAACGATTGCTGGGATTCGATGAGATGGATACGGTAAGACATGGCTGACTCGGCAATGCGTGAAAGGCGAAGGCGCGCGGCACGCGCGCCCTTCTTCTTGGTTACTTCTTGATGTCGGCTTCGACCAGCACCTTGAGGTCGTCGCCGGCCAGCAGTTCCTGCAGCGCCTGCAAGGCGGCCACGCCGCATGCGGTGTCCTGCTCGCCGTTGCCGCCGCTCAGGCCGATGCCGCCGATCACCTCGCCGTTGACCACGATCGGGAAGCCGCCCACGAACACCGCGAACTTGCCCTCGAAGCTCCACTGGATGCCGAAGGCTTCATTGCCCGGCAGCGCGGGGCCGTTGGGCGCCTGGTTGAACAGGTGGGTGGAGCGCTTGTGGCCGGCGGCGGTGAAGGCCTTGTTCCAGGCGATCTGCGGACCGGTGATGCGGGCGCCGTCCATGCGCTCGAGCGCCAGCGGGTAACCGCCGTCGTCGACCACGCAGATCGATTCCAGCACGCCGATTTCCTCCGACTTGCGGATCGCGGCCGCCACCATGTGACGGGCTTCCTTCAGTTCCAGCTTGATGGCTTTTCTCATGTCCTGCTCCTGCTTTCTTTCTTGATGGATTTGGTCCGCTGCTGTCTCGGCAATGCCTCAGCAACCGCGGTACACGGTCTTGATCTGCGTATAGAACTCCAGCCCCGCCCGGCCCGACTCGCGGAAGGTGGAGGTGCTGGACTGCTTGAGCCCGCCGAACGGCGCATTGATCAGGTTGCCGGTGGTGGTGCGGTTGATCTTGACGGTGCCCGACTGGATGTCGTTGGCGAAATCGTGCGCATAGCGCGGATTGCTGGTCACGATGGCGGCGGACAGGCCGTACTCGGTGTCGTTGGCCTTGGCGATGGCGTCCGCGTAGCTGCTCACCTCGATGATGGCGATCACCGGGCCGAAGATTTCCTCGCGGGCGATGCGCATCTGCTGGGTGACGTCGGTGAAGATGGCCGGCGCGACGTAGAAGCCCTTGTCATATTCGCCGCCGCTCAGGCGCTCGCCGCCGCACAGGTGCGTGGCCTCGGCCTTGCCGGTCTCGACATAGCCCAGCACGGTCTCGAGCTGCTTGCGCGTGGCCAGCGGGCCGACGTCCATGCCCGGGGTCATGCCGCTGCCGATCTTGAGCGTCCTGACCTTGGCCAGCAGCTTCTCGGTATAGGCGGCCTTGACCGATGCCATCACCAGCACGCGGCTGGTGCCGGTGCAGGCCTGGCCGCTMAGCGAGAAGCCGCCCTTGATGGTGAGGTCCACCGCGCGGTCCAGGTCGGCGTCTTCMATCACGATCAGCGGGTTCTTGCCGCCGAGTTCCATCTGCGTGCGCGTGCTMAGCGACACCGAGCGATGGATATGCTGCCCCGCCGCCGTGGATCCCGTGAAGGAAATCGCGCGCACTGCCGGCGCTTCGGTGATGGCAGCGCCCACGTCGCCGGCGCKGCCGGTGATGAAGTTGAGCACACCCTTCGGGAGGCCGGCCTCGATAAACGCCTGCGCCAGCCGGTAGCCGCTCAGCGGTGCGTCCGACGAGGGCTTGAATACCACCGTGTTACCGGCGATCAGTGCTGGCGCGATCTTGCGCGCGGGGATCGAGACCGGGAAGTTCCACGGCGAGATCACCGTCACCACGCCGAGTGGCTCGCGCTGGCTGTAGACCAGCATGTCCGGATCGTCCTGCGGATAGGTCTCGCCCGAGAACGACTGCCCTTCCACGGCATAGAAGCGGATGGTCTGCGCCGAGCGCAGGATTTCGTCCTTGCTCAGGTTGAGCGCCTTGCCTTCCTCGCGCGTAAGTTCCTCGGCGATCTGGTCGGCGTGCGCTTCCAGGTAATCGGCCGCGCCATTGAGGATCTTGGCGCGCTTGGTGATCGGGGTCTTCTTCCACGCCTCGAACGCCGCCGCGGCCGCGGCTACCGCGGCCTGGGCGTCGTCCGCCGTCGAGGCCTGGAACCGGCCGACGATATCGCCCGTGTCCGCCGGGTTGACGTTGTCGAAGGTTCGCCCGCTGGCGCTMTTGGTCCATTCGCCATTGATGTGGTTGGCGAATTCGTCTGTCTTTGCTACTGCCATGATGTACAAGCCTTTCGTCCGGTCAGGCCCCGCGCGGKGCCGTCGATGCCAATGMAGCMGTGTCCTGGCCGCCCTGCCTTACCCTGCTGGCCTCAAGCGGCGAGTTCGAGTTCKGGCAGCGGGATTTCCTGCGCGACGTAGTCGTGATAKAGGGCGGTGGTATAGAGCAGGCGCATCTGTGCGCCGATCTCGCAGATCTTCAGGCAGCGCTGCTGGAGCTCGGGCGTGTCGGCGTGTTCGAGCACGATMTGGTAGCCGCGCTCGCCGTGGATTTCGTCGGAGACGATATGCAGGTCGAAGAACTCGACTTCTTCGTCGGTGAAGTTGTACTTGTCGCGCAGGGTGGGGGTCTGCTTGCGGTAGATCGAGGGGAC